>CAVDRT010000237.1:0-2471 GCA_963611445.1 bacterium | reverse complement strand
GGAAAAATGAATGATGAATTAGACGATGAAATGGACGATGAAATGGACGATGAAATGGACGATGAATTGGTCGATGATGATGAAGCGTTTACTTTGTCGAAAGGTGGCTGCCAAATAGTCAGAGTATCAGGCCAGATGGTGAGTGTTTTCCCGATGTGTTCAACCGATTATCACAACAATAAAATGGTTGTTTGCGATATGGGGGGGAAAAAAGAATATTATGGATCGTATTTTTGTGCACACTGTGGTTCGATGATTTCTTTTACTATCGTAAAAGTAAAACGCGAGGACATGACTCGTGAATTATTTGAGAAACTGACAGCTGAAGGATATTCTTTCTAACATACCTATCAATACCATTTAAGGCGTCTATCAAACGATAGGCGTCTTTCTTTTATCCAAAAATAAAAAGGAGGTTTTACTTTGGAAGTAAAAATCAATAGAGAAATCCGCAATTATACGGAAGCAATGTTTTTCGGACTGTCACTCAGACAGTTCATTTTTTCTGTCTGTGCTTGTGCGGTGGCGGTGGGATTGTATTTCCTGCTAAAGCCCTATGTAGGCACGGAAACCGTATCGTGGATGTGCATTTTGGGAGCCGCACCCTTTGCGGCTCTCGGCTTTATCAAATACAACGGAATGACGGCTGAGAAGTTCGTCCGGGCTTGGATCAAATCCGAGTTCCTGATGCCGAAAAAGCTGACTTTCCGATCAACCAATACCTACTACGAGATGATGAAATCGAGTATGGAACATAGACAGAAGGAGGTACTGAAATCCAATGATTAAAACATTACACAACCTGCTCAAACAGGATAAGGAAAAGTTTGTTGTGCCGAAGGGTGTTCAGGATGTGATTCCCGTCACGACAATTTATGATGACGGCATTTTTCAGAACGGCAAGGACAAGTTCTCCAAAACCTACAAGTTTTCCGATATTAACTATGCCGTTGCAAGCCGTGAGGACAAGGAGGCAATGTTCCTTGAATATTCCGAACTTCTCAATTCATTTGACAGCGGTGCAACGACAAAGATAACCATTAACAACCGCAGACTCAATAGGGCTGATTTTGAGAAAACCATTCTCATTCCCTTAAAGGGCGATGAGCTTGACGAGTACCGTGAAGAATATAACCGAATGCTTCTCGAAAAAGCGACCGGAGCAAACTCTATTATTCAGGAGAAATACATCACTGTTTCGGTGTGCAAAAAGAATGTCGAGGAAGCAAGAAACTACTTCGCCCGTGTGGGCGCAGACCTTATCGCACATTTCGGGCGGCTCGGAAGTAAATGCGTTGAGATGGAGACAGACGAAAGACTCCGCATTTTCCACGACTTTTACCGTGCCGGTGAGGAAACGGAGTTCCGTTTTGATATTAAGGAAACCCGCAAAAAGGGGCACGACTTCAAAGACTTTATCTGTCCCGATTCAATGGAGTTTGAAAAGGATTATTTCAAAATCGGAGATCGCTATGGCAGAGTGCTGTTCCTGCGTGAATACGCTTCTTATATCAAGGACAGTATGGTTGCCGAAATGACCGACCTCAACCGCAATCTGATGATGTCTGTTGATGTTATTCCCGTACCTACCGACGAAGCGGTGCGGGAAGCCGAAAGCCGTTTGCTCGGTGTTGAAACCAATGCGACCAACTGGCAGCGTCGGCAGAACGCCAACAACAATTTTTCCGCACAGCTTCCTTATGACATTGAACAGCAGCGCAAGGAAATGAAAGAGTTCCTTGATGATCTGACAACCCGTGATCAGCGAATGATGTTCGCCGTTCTTACAATGGTTCATACGGCAGATACGAAGGAACAGCTCGACAATGACACCGAAGCTCTGCTCACTACGGCAAGAAAGCATCTGTGCCAGTTTGGTATTCTCAAATTTCAGCAGCTTGACGGACTTAATACTGCGATTCCTTTCGGCGTTCGCAAAATTGATTCGTTTCGTACTCTGACAACCGAGAGCCTTGCGGTATTTATCCCGTTCCGTGTGCAGGACATCTGCCACACAAACGGCGTATATTACGGTCAGAATGTTATCTCAAAGAATATGATTATTGCCGACCGCAGGCAGCTTCTCAACGGCAATGAGTTTATTCTCGGCGTATCCGGCGGCGGTAAGTCATTTACCGCTAAAGGAGAGATTATCAACCAGATGCTTGCCGGCGACGCAGATATTATCATTATGGACCCCGAAAGAGAGTATTCGGCACTTGTTCGGGCACTCGGCGGTGAGATTATCAACATCTCTGCCACTTCTCCCACCCACATCAACGCAATGGATATGAACCGAGAATATGGCGATGGTGCAAACCCCGTTATTCTCAAATCCGAGTTCATTATGTCCCTTTGCGAACAGCTTATCGGCGGTACAAACCTCGGAGCAAAGCAGAAATCCATAATCGACCGTTGTACGGCAAGCGTTTACCGTGACTATCAGCAGAGAAATTATACCGGTACTGTGC
>CAVDRT010000236.1:0-2885 GCA_963611445.1 bacterium | reverse complement strand
GAATTATGCAGTCTGTTTCACCTCAACCTTACCGTCGTGCTGCCGTATTCAGTTTTCGTAGTAAATGCGGCTATATTTCGCAACTCATTTGCCCAACGGGGGCAAATAAATCAATACGGTCGTGCCTGCGACCTTTTTGAGTTCGTACCGCAACAACATTACACTTTTTACATTCGTACTTTATCTTTCCTTCATCATTCCGATACCCGTAGTTCAGTTGACCACAATTAGAACAATACATCGGAATCGGAGTCCATCTATCATTTTTCAATTACATCACCTCATCAAGTTTCTTATCATACAAATAAAGGTTCTGTAAAAACAGAGTAAGGGGAATGTCTTATGTGGCAACTCTGTTCTTACATTCAACGAACCGATTTCCACTTTCCGTGTCAAAAATACCGCCAGTCAGATGTCTTGCTATTATCTCTACATATACTTTCTTACGATTTTCCATTGGTTTGCACTCCTATTAAAATTGATTTATCGTCATAATATGCCTTTAACGCATATATAAGTTGTTCATACCGCAACGCAATATAAAGCAATTATTTTTTCACCTCAATTCTTGAATTTTTCTTGTAACCTCTTGACGAATTTTAATTCGTGGTGTATTATATAAGCACGAACTTAAATTCGTGTTGCGGCTAAATTATAACACGAACCTAAATTCGTGTCAATGGGTTTTCACGAATAAAAGTTCGTGTTACTGAAAATGTTGAAATTTTAACCGAAGGGGTATGGTTATGAAATTTAATGAAAGACTCAAAAAGTATAGAGAAGATAAAGGACTAACTCAAGTGCAACTTTCAGAGCTTACCGGAATTACAACTCGGCAAATTCAAAAATATGAAGGCGGTAAAGCACGCCCTCGCTTAGATGCTGCCGAAAAAATTGCAAAGGCTCTTAATATTACAACTGACGAATTGCTCGGACACGCTGATATGCTTGTTGCTCAAGCCGCTGAAAAGTATGGGGCAAGAGGGGCAAAGCAGGCGCAACAACTTACCGAAGAAGTTACCGGACTGTTTGCAGGCGGAGATATGGCAGAAGAAGATATGGACTTAATGATGAAAGCCATTCAAGACGCCTATTGGATTGCAAAAGAGAAAAATAAGAAGTTCACCCCAAAGAAATACCGTGCCGATGAATAAGTCCGTTTTATAGGACTTTGGTTGTGGTAGAATTGCAATAGGAAAGAATGAAAGGGGTGAGAGAGCCAATGTATGTTTGTACTTCCGAGATTGTTAAAAAGGCAAACTTTATAGTATCCCAATGCTGCACTCGTGATCCACATAGGATTACCAAAGAACTCGGTATTGAAGTCTTATACTATCCTTTTAATCGTCAGCGTGGAGCGTATAAGGTAATAATGCGAAATCGCTTTATATTTATTAAAAACAATTTACATCCGGTGATGGAGAACATAGTTCTCTTGCACGAACTTGGACACGACTCTTTGCATAGAACAGAAGCTACCGAAATTGGCGGCTTCAAGGAATTTAATATCTTTGATATGCGTGATTGCCGAATGGAGTATGAAGCGAATGTGTTTGCTTCTCAGATTGCTCTGCCGGACGATGATTTTCTTGAATTGGCTGAGCGTGGATATGATACTCAGCAAATAGCACGAGCATTAAACTCCGATATAAACCTTGTGGCTCTCAAAGCCGACACCCTCATTTCACAAGGCTATCGTCTCAGGCAACAAGAACATTGTAATGACTTTCTTAAATACAATAGATAAGACCGCCTACTCAAAGCGAGCAGACGGTCTTATTTGTTATAGCCTTCTTAATTATGTTGTATCAGATTAAATATGCCTACAAAATTTACTCAGTATTGTCATGCGAGTGTTTTTTATTGCATTAACAAGAATGTAAATCCACGCAACTAACGAGAATATTGACCACAAATAGCTGAACATAGCCACAAACGGGTTCATTTGCGATAGCAGCCCGACTACCAATGAAATAACAAATCAGCAAAAAGTATTATGATTCGATAAATCAATGCCTGTTTTTTATAGGCGTTATTTTTTAGTTATGCAACTGAAGTCTGGAGAAAAGATGTAGCTAATCCAAACGCCACAGCAACCAATTTTATAGCAACCGTCTGCGCCCCCATTTTTAACCTCCTAATTGAATAATCGAATTTTTCGATTTCTTTCTTCAGTTAAGTTAATTATTTCACCTGATATGGTTATAATTGCTGCCGTATCATTAGAGTAAATAGCATTTTCAAGTTCATCAATTTTATCCTTGATTTGTTGCTCAAGTAATTTTACGGTAGCTACTGAACGAGAGGGGCTTGAATGCAACAAATCATAGGCTTTTTCAATTTCTTTATTCGCTTTCTTGTCAGATGCTTTACCTATTAGCAGTTTAATTCTTGAAGCTGCATCTTTAACATATGCAACCTCGTCTTCGTGACATTCAATACTATCTGCCGTGTGTTCGTTTGCAATGAGATTTGAAATCAACAATACTGCATAGATACCAGCAATAATCACTTGAACAACTAATGAAGCCTTGTAAGAGTCACTACATACAAAAACAAATACTAATCCGACAAGAAACTCTACAAAAAAATAAACTGCCGAAATTGAGTAAAGTGAAAAGCCGAATAATGCGGCACTACTACTTTTTCTGATAAGAAAAGGCGTAACTAAAATCATCAAGTATGAGAAATGGATAAAACCATACGAAATCCACACCGAAGCGGGATGTTCAGTTCCACCCACTACAAAAAACACGGTGTTAAATACTGCAAGGAAAATTAAATCAAGTAATATATAAAGCATCGATTTCTTATTCACTTCTGACACCTCACATTCTACTTAATATTTCGGCTTTTTTGGCATCGTACTCTGCCTGTTCTATAAG
>CAVDRT010000235.1:0-3137 GCA_963611445.1 bacterium | reverse complement strand
GATACTACCCCTCAGTCGCGGCTTGAGCCGCGACAGCTCCCCTGACAAGGGGCGCCGTTGGAAATCACTTCGCTGATGGCGGAAAGCACAAACCAAAGGCTGCCGTGTCTAAAATCTAACATCTAATGTCTAACATCTAGTTTGACAGCTCCCCTGACAAGTGGCGCTGCTGGAGATTTCTTCTCCGACGCCGGTTGTCGAACACAAGTCTCCTCGAGATAAATTTTATCACAAATTATTCGTTTTGTACAGGCAATTTTCTTGATTTTAACATTGTTTTAACATTGTTTTGTTTATTGGTTATCAAACATCAGATAAGGCACTCTTTACACTCCTGCATTTCGGGCAGCAAAAAACGCGGGGAGCGAATGCTCCCCGCGCCTTTATAATCAATCGATCTTGCATTTTCGCAAAATCAATCAAAGTAATCCTGTCCGCCTTCATATAATCCGGAATCCGGATTCCATGTCTGGCCGCCGCTTGCGGTAAGGACGGAATCACTTGATTGAATAGCAATAAGCTTTATATTTGCTTCTTCAAATTTTTTCATTGTAATTTCCCTCCTTAAGCTTCCACAACTTTAACAGCAGCGGTATAGAACTCAGCCATTGCATTAACGAGTGTTTTAAGTGCGGCACTTGTTGTTTCTTTTTTGCCCTGGCGTGCAATGTAAGAGTTAACGCTGTAGGTAACATCGGCAAGAGTATTGAGGTCGCCATCCTTAAATCTAATGGTATATCCGTTTGCCATCTGTGTTGCGGTAATACCGAAGTAAGCAGCCTTTGTACCTACAGTTTCGTCACCCTGTTTAGCGGCTTCGGTTGTCAATTCTGTTTCTTTGTCTCCGTCAACCAAATATGCTCTTGCACCGTTTTGATTGATTGAAACAGCGATACCGAGTTTGTTTTTGAGCTGAACTGTTGCGGCAACTTTAACGCCTTCTTTTTTGTTTTCAACTTTTGCTACATCCTTAACACCAGTGTAAGCATTATCGTCAATAGCCTTCAGGCTCGCATCCTTAACCCAGTCATTAGCGCGATTGCCACTATAGCCGTTTTCATACTGGAAGTAATCCTGAGCAGCAGCACCGTAGTTTGCGGTTTTGAGAGCCAATTCTTTCAAATTCTCGTCAACACCAACGGTATTGTAAATGCCTTCAAGACAATCGGCAATTGTGAATTTGAATGTTTTTGCAAGGCAGTTTGAGTCATCAAGCGGAACGGTCGTATCAACTTCTTTATCTCCATTTCTCGTTACACTGCCTTCGCCAATCATGTAATCATCTACAGCCTTACCGTTTTCTGCAACCAGATATGCAGGAGCATATCTCACCGAAACGGTGATTTCCTGAGTCATCTGGTCATAGTACTTCGAAATATCGGTCAAGCGAACAGCATTTGGAGTCGCTTTTTCGGTTGTTGCCTTACCTGTGACAGGGTCAACGGTTGTACCGTCGTATTTTTTGATATAGTAGCCGGTTTCATACGTTTCGGCTTCGCTTGTATCGCCGGCTCTTACCCACTCGCCGTCGCCGATTTTCATATCCATCTGCCAACGGTTATCGGTCTGGCCTTCAATTTTTGCCATACCTGCTGTAAGAGCAACGCCGATTACGCCGTCGGTGATAACAACCTGCGAGTAGAGTTTAATGCAGGAACAGTTGTTGTCGTGGGTTTTCTTCTCAATACTATATGACTCAAGTACCTTTTTACAATCGGGGCAATACCAGTGACCTGCACCGGCAACCATGCAAGTTGCAGCCTTGTCTACTACTTCATACTTGTTAGCATGTGTGCATCCTGCTTCGAAGTTGCCTTCGAAAGAGTATACATAACCTGCACAGCTGTACTTCTGCGGAGCAATAACGATACCTGCAGCAAAATCAATGTTAGCAGCATCATATTCAACGCCTGGATTCATTACTTTGTACTGCTTGCTGAACGGTGTAGTAGCAGTAGTGGTAATATTTGAGTAAACATCAGGGCTCTCGAGGTCAAGAACGATGTCAGCCAATGTGTAACTGGCTACGGTGTTCCCGTTGCGTTTGAAAGAATCACGAAAAGCATACTGAAGGTTTTTCGCAACATTGATAACCGTAATACTGAAGGTTACCTTCTTGCCGTCAAAGTTAGCTTTGATATCATACTTAACACGATAGTTAGCATCCCCAGGAGCAGTGCAAGCAAGATCGGTTGTGGTCAAAGCGTCGGGTGTTTCTTCTGTGCCGTTGTCATAAACCACTTTGGTAATGTTGGTTGTGTTTATATCAGCGAGGTGGTTCTGAGCAACAGTGGCTGTGTATGTGTTGTCAGCATTTCTCTTTATGTATCTGACAGCGACTCTTACAGCGCCGGTAGAACCGGGCATATAAGGCATAAGCTGGAGGTAACCGCCGAGGTTATCCTTCGCAAAGATAAGTCCATCAGTACCACGAGACCAGTCAACATTGCCAGTGTTGGTTCTCGTCTCACCGACAACTGCGTGCAAATATGTCGGAACAGCGTCTTTAAGAACGAAACCGTTGACCTTCTGTTCGCCCGCAGCGGCGATGTTAAGAACAGATGTAGGATTAAGCAATCTTTCATCTGTGGGAGTTGCAATTGTGTAATTGTCAGGATATCCTCCGTCAACAGAGCCGAAGAAAGTTGCGTTTTCTTTCAAAGCATCGAGGCTGTCATCATTTGTGGTATTGTCTGTGAAGTCCCAAGATACGGAACTGCCGACAGCGGCAGAAGCGCCGAATGAAACTGCACAAACAGTCATAAGCATTGCAACTGCAAGAGCAATGCTCAGTGATTTCTTAAGAAATTTATTCATTTCTTAATTTCTCCTTTCATGTTTTATTTTTAATTTTTTTGATTTTTAAAAATTCATCATTCAGGGGAATTCTGACCCGCAGAGCAGAAGCAGACAGAACTTTAGATTAGAAGCCTATCCTACTCTAATCCTCCTAAATACAAATTCATTTTAGCATAAGATTTGTGCAATGTAAATACAAAAAATCGATTTTTGGGAAATTTTTTTGAGATTTTAAAACTTTTTCGTAATTTTCCCCGTTCTTGGCCGATTTTGATATTGGATTTTAGACTTTAGATATTAGATGTTAGATGTTAGATACTACCCCTCAGTCGCGGCGC
>CAVDRT010000234.1:0-3942 GCA_963611445.1 bacterium | reverse complement strand
ACTCCGTTTTTGCTAATGAAAATCGCTTTTCTGCTAATCGTTTGAGAAATCGTGCAAAAAATCTTGCTAATTGAAATGTGTGCTTATTATAGTCCGACCTTGTTTCGTCCAGTGTTGTTTAATCCGTCTGTTACCCCATGCTAAGTTTTCTCGCACCTTTATATTTCAGTAAATGCCTTGTATCGTCTACCTGATATTCAAATTCAACTGTCCAGCCTCAAATAAGATTAGCATTCTAAGATTAGCATTCACCGTCTCGTTCGATTGAAAGAGGCGGTGTTCTTTAGCCACAGCCACTAAAGGAAGTTTTTATGTAGGGTACGGTGCAGCCTTGATGAGAGGTTGCGCCGTACCTGCTTTTATGCGGATTGTTCGTTTGTTTTGCTGTTTCGGATATCTTCCATAAGCTTCAGGATTTCCTGTTCCGTTGGGATATCGATGATTCCCACTCCGGTAAAATAGATGTCCACCTTCACATGACAGTGACCGTCATATTTATCGTTGTTGTGAACCTCGATTCTTTGAATAAGCCTGTTTACCAGCTCCCGGTTAAGTTCGGTAATATCCGTGCATTTTCGGAGCGTCTGAAGCAGCAGCCGAAGGTCGTTTGTTTTCTGCTTCATTTCCGCAAGCTTCTTTTCGTCAGCGGAGGTTTGTTCGGAAAGTGCCTTCTGTTCTGACTCATACCCCGCAGCCATTTTGACATAACGCTCATCGGAAATCTTTCCGGAAATATTATCTTCGTAAAGGCGGGATATAATCCGGTCAATTTCCTCAATGCGCTTTTTGTTGTTTCGGACAACCTGATTCAGCCTTGCGATTTCCTGCTTCTGTTCCTTGCTGCTTTTCTGATCCATCAGGTATAGAAATACCGGCTCAAATTCCTGCACAAATACCGCAAGGTCCTGAATGGCTTTCAGTACAATCTTTCGGAGCGAAAATTCACGGATAAAATGAACCTGACACTCTCCGCGATTGCTCTTGTAATTTGAGCAGCGGTAGTGCTCCTGATTGGGCTTCAGACTTTTAGCGGCACAGAATGAAAGCTTCGCCCCGCAGTCGGCGCAATAGGCAATCCCGGAAAACATACCGATTCTGCCTGTAGCAGTGGGTCGGATGCGGTTTTCACGAATTTCCTGCACACGCAGCCACATTTCTTCTGAGATGAGGGCTTCCTGCGTGTCGGGAATAACCTGCCATTCCTCTTTCGGCTTGTATACGGTTTTGTGAACCTTGTAGCTTACTGTTGTTGTCATAAAATTCACAGTGCAGCCGGTATACTGTCTGTTCTCAAGAATACCCACGACGGTTTTCTGATCCCATCTGTACGGATTGGCATACTCTTTATGCTGGGCTTTCCTCCCGACAGATTGATAGTATGCAGACGGTATCAGAACCTGCTCCGATTCCAACTGCTTCGCAATCTGCAAAGGTCCTTTTCCTCCGAGGCATAATGCGTATATGTGCCTGACAATTTCAGCGGCGGCAGGATCAACAATCCATTGCTTCGGATTTTCGGGCGATTTCATATACCCAAATGGTACAGACGAGGAAACGCGCTCTCCTCGACTTGCCTTTGACTGCCATACAGCACGGATTTTCTTTGAGGTCTGTGCCGCATACCACTCGTTGAAAATGTTCGAGAACGGCATAAGCTCCGTGCCGGTATTGCTGAAGGTATCCACATTCTCCTGAATTGCTATAAAGCGAATACCCAAAGTGGGATATTGAATTTCAAGAAACTTGCCGACTTCGAGATAATTTCGCCCGAAGCGGGACAGGTCTTTCACAATGATGGTTGAGATTTTTCCCGCCTCAGCCATTTCCTGCATACGCTTGAAATCCGGACGCTCGAAGGTCGTGCCCGAAACGCCGTCGTCTACGAAAAAGGTCGGATGAAGAAATCCTTTCTGATGGGCGTATGCGCTGAGTATGTCTTTTTGATTGGATATTGAATTTGATTCGCCATCTCTCCCGTCGTCCTGACTGAGACGGCAGTATAGGGCTGTTATTTTTTCGGTTTGCCCGTTATTTGTTGCTGTTGTCATTTTTCTTTTTTCTCCTTTCAGACAACCGGGCATAGCAAAGGCAAGTGTATTGTACTATGCCCGATTGTCTTTTTCGATTATGCGGTTACATTAAATTCTGAGATAAAAGCAGATCACGGAACTGCTGTAAGATGCTCTGCCTGCCGTCAACGCTGAAATGGGTTGATACATCGAATACCGTGCCTCCGATTTTCATGGAAAAGGAATGTTCTCTCGGAAGGACACGAACGGGGATTGCCTCCAATGTGTTATCCGGCGGGAGAACACATTCAGGCAGATTGATTTCAGCGTGATCGGGAATGCGTCCCGGGCCGCATATTGCAAAGGGTACATCCTTATAATCTATTTTTTGACTCATTTGTTTTCCTCCCTTCATCTTTCTCGGTCGTTTCGTCGGCGGTAGTCCCTTTCACAGAGCTTTACGACAGCGTCCTCAATCTGGGCGACGGTATAACTTTGCGGGAAGTATTTGCGTATACGCTCCATAGGGATTTTCAATCGTTCCGTCTGATTGGCCTTTTCCTCCGACATAATGCGCATAATCGCATAGCTGTCAAGTCGTCCTACACGCTCGGCCTTGTGCATCCGCCAAGCCTGCGAATAGGATGGGGTGCAGTCGTTGACGGCGCACTGTTCCAACACCTCACGCTGGCTCTGTTCGCTGAGGAAAGAAAGCTCCACGCCGACGGATAGGGCGATTTTGCCGTTATCCATCTTTTCAAGAAATTCGGGGATTAGGTAAGTTAGGCGGATATATCGGTGTATTTGTCGTTCGCTTTCGTTTGCAGATTCACTAATTTGCGATACGCTCCACTTCTCGCCAAGTTGGCGAGAAGTTCCTTGATGAGACAGCGCTTCCATTTTCAATTTGTACGCAAACGCCT
Source organism: bacterium (assembly GCA_963611445.1). Taxonomy (GTDB): domain Bacteria; phylum Bacillota; class Clostridia; order Oscillospirales; family Acutalibacteraceae; genus CAVALG01. Next base: position 1,010 of record CAVDRT010000234.1, on the reverse strand, counting down.
TCTCAGACGGCAGAATATGCTCACGGTGCAGATTGCTGTCCACTACCGCAATGGCAGCGGCATCCCGATCAAGGGCATAAATTAAGGCAGGGACTTCTGTAATTCCTGCCTTAACTGCGGCGTGTAAGCGGCGGTGTCCGCTTATGACCTCATATTCATCTGTATTTTCTATCGGTCGGACGATTAACGGTGAAAGAATTCCCTGCGCCTGTATGCTTTCAATCAGCATATTCATTTCGTCATCGTCCTTGACCTTGAACGGGTGTCCGTCAAAGGGTCGCAATTTTTCAACCGGAATTGCCACCGGTGTTTTCATTGTATTTTTCATTTTCATCGACTCCTATCTAAATATCTTGCACGGGCCTTTTTCTCAAGCTCGTGCTCTTGTCTTAATAATTCATATAGGTGCGGAGATTTCTCCAAGATTTGTTCCGCACGGCGCAGACGCTCCCTTACGGGTTTCATCTGCATGGAAACCGCCTTGCGGCGTTCCTTGTTCTCGGATTGTTCTTCTTCTGATTTCGGGCGGCGAATGCGGTTACTGATGTCGCTGCGCTCACGCTCCAAGGTTGAAAGCTGTGCTTTGTTTCCATCAATATTCGCTTGCAAATCGGCAACCGTGTGGATGCCGTTTTCCCGTAGAAAGTTGTAATCAGAAACCATGTCCTTCAAATCTCTTTCCGCCGCACGCAAATCGGGCGACAGCAGCATTACATCGGCAAGCTCGGCTACCATTTGTAATACCGTTATGAGAATCAGGAACAGTGCGTCCACAAGCACGGTTGCGGTATCGTAGCTGTGGTCTACGGAAAACTCCAAACGACGCATTTCATCTTCTAACGGAAAGTGCTTCGGCTTGTACGGAAGATGAAGATTCCATTCGTCACGGTAAAAGAAAATATTGTTTCTGTTTTTCGCCAACCGCGCGTTGACGATTTCTTTTGTAAAACCGATAGACGAAAGCCTGACCGACCGTTCCCAGCCCTTTGCTCTTACAGAAAAACGCACCC
>CAVDRT010000233.1:0-10476 GCA_963611445.1 bacterium | reverse complement strand
CATTCATTTTCTTCTTTTTTTAAAGAAAATGGGTCATATCACTTTACAACGCAGACTTCTCGAAATATTTTTTCTTCTATTTCCTTGAATTCTTTCCCTTTTTCTGTTATACTCATTTTGCACACTCCACGGTACTTTTGTTTTTTTAGCAATTCATTTTACCATTTTTGTGTGCATTGAGGAAGTTCTTTTTACGAACTTCCTCTTCTTTTTGCCTATTTTTATTTTACACTAAGTATGTAAAAAAGCCGACAGTTTATCTGCCGACTTTCTTATTATATAGTTTCTGTCGCTTCTGTTCCGAATTTTGTTATTACCCTGATTGTTCCGTCTTTATAAACCTTTATGCACTCCACAACCCGACGAATTACGATGTCATCATAATCAGCAAATGAAGTGTCATGGCAATCCAGCCAATCGCAAAGCCGCTTGATCTCGGCATTTGCCTCGTCGCACTTTTCAAGCTTTGACTTTGCAGTTTCAAGTTGAACACGCAGGGCTTTAATTTCATCGGCAGCACTTTGGATACACTCCAGATACCGGTTTTTATCACCGCCTGTGTTGCAGTAATTCACCATGTACTCTTCCATTTCCTTTTTTGCTTCTTTAATACGCTTTTCAATAGCCCCCAAATCAAGGTTGGTTTCATCTCCGGTAACTGCATAAGCAAGGTTTGCCTTAATCAATAAAAGCGATTCCGCATTATCATTTACCGCTTTCTTTAACGCTCTGCATATCGCCCTGTGTAACCTTTTTTCTTCAAATCCTTTTGAGTGCGGGCAATATTTTGCGCCGTGTTCAATTCGATTAAGGCAGCGCCAATAAATACGCTTTTCACTTCCGTTTGTCCATGTTTTTCTTTTATATGGACTACCGCACTCGGCGCATATTAAAAGTTCGGAAAGAGCATATTTGCCGCTGTACTTGCCAAGCGAAGTAAGCGTTTTATCGGAAGTCCGTCGTTTGCTGCTCCGTCGTGCGATTTCCGCTTGAACCGCGTTGAATAAATCTCTGTCTACGATAGCCGGATGATTGTTACTGACGAGATACTTTGTCCGTTCACCTCGGTTCACTTTTGTATGTTTGCTTATGCAATCGGTTCTGAATGTCTTTTGATAAATAACATCGCCGACATACTTCTCATTTGTGAGCATTCTTCTTATATTCTCTTTGCTCCACTGTGTTTTGCCGTTGGAAGTTTTAACGCCTTTTTCTTCAAGATAGGATTTAATCTGATCCAAGCTGTATCCTTCATCATACATTTTGAAAACAGTGCGAACAATTTCGGCTTCCTCCGGAATAATACGAGGCTCTGTTTCATCTTTATCCTTGCGATATCCAAGCATATTAAAGCGGCAGGCATAGGTTCCGTTTTGCATACGCTTCCTTATACCCCAAGAAACATTGGCACTGATATTTTCGCTTTCGGACTGTGCCATTACGCTGTAAATACCGATATATGTCTCGCTGTCCTCTTTTAGTGAGTCGATATTCTGTTCTTCAAAATAAATCCCAATCCCCATTGCTTTCAGCTTACGGATATAACTAATGCTATCTACAATATTACGGGCAAAACGGGATACAGACTTTGTAAGGATCATATCAATCTTGCCTTTTTCGCAATCCTTAATCATACGAAGAAAATTCTCGCGTTTTTTAACCATTGTACCCGTTATACCTTCATCGGCATAAACCTCAACAAAACGCCATTTCGGATTTTGAGAAATATGCTCCGTATAATATGACACCTGCGCCCGATAACTATTTATCTGATCCTCTGCGTCAGTCGATACGCGGCAGTAAGCTGCTACATTCAACGGACGATTTGAATTTTTTCTTGATACCAACGCCGGGTTAGCTTCTATTTTAGTTATAATTTTCTGTCTGGGTGTTACTGCTGTTTCCATTACTGTCCTCCTTTGAAATTCGACATCCGTTCAAGAACTCAACCGAAACGATACCGTTCTCATCAACTGTGATTTTATCAACCGTATCTTCAAGCCCCTTGATGTTTATAGCATCCGATACGGTTTGTTCTCCGTAATACTGCATAAGAACACCGCTGAACGCCTTTGCTCTATCGAGTGTGCAACAATCAAATTTGTCATAAACATTTGAGAAGATTGCCTTTTTTACAGGCAGAAAGTCAATGTTTTTTCTTTCTGTCATTCGATCAATCTCTTTATCTGCCCTCATAACCTCCGGTGTAAGAGCACATAAGCAATTCTCCTGTGGCAATACATTAAGTAATGAGGGTTCTGCAATTACACGGCTAATAATAGAATGAATCTGACTGTAAAATAGCTTGTCATCTATATATACGGTATTTTTACAACCGCAAGTGCAATACCACTTTTCGCGTGTTTTGCTCCAAGTTCTCCGTCGAGTGAATCTACTTCCGCATTGTCCGCATACGGTATGATACTTAAAAAATTTTTCCTGCACAGTATCTGTAACCCGTTCGCCGCCTTTGCTGAGGCGTTTTTTATTTGCCTTTTCAAATTCATCGGCAGTTACAATAGCCGGGTATTCTTCATCTCCGATATAATGTCGGTTTTCAAGAATACGCCGCACCATATTTTTATTCCATACGGTTTTATCCTTGTAATATACGATTTGTTTTGCAGTCAAGCGGTCCGCAATTTGTTGCAGCGTTTTTCCGCTTATGTACTCATCGAAAATCATTTTTACGACAGCGCTTTCATCACTGTTTGGATAAAAGCAAAATTGATGTTTATTGTATCCGTAAAGCAAGGTGCGCAATTCCATTATATCGTCTCCCTAAGTTTTATTCCGCAACGAAATTCAAATATAAGCGAGTCACTTAAAACAATGATTCTTTTTATAAGCTTATCGAAAAGGCAAAAATCGAAGCGTAAAATCGCCTGCGGGAATTCGTCAAGCTGTTCCGCTGTTTCTTTCAGCAGTTCGATGCAGCGTTCTTCATTTTCATTCATCAGTTTTATGCGACGGCTTCTTAATTCACTTATTCGCCTTTTGATTTCGTTTGTCTGTTCCATAAAGGTTATTTCGTCAATAATCTTTTGAGAATGAAAATGGACATACATTGAGTTCTGTTCTGCCAGATCTGCCAATTCGTTATCTATATCCTCAACAGCCGTACTGTTATTAAAAAAGGCTTTCCGTAAATTCAACAGCTTACGGTGCGTATCCTTAATTATCATATCCTTATGCTGTTGTAACCGATTGAACATCATAACAAAAGCCTTTTTTAACACTGCTTCGGATATAGGATGAGTGTTGCAACGCTGACCTGCAATGCAGTCCTTTGTGCAGATCCATGTCGGCTCTCCGTTTCCGCTTTTCTTCTTATATGTCCACCCACAATCACCGCAAATTATTCTGCCACTGAAATTTTCAGATGCGCGTTTCTGACGATTACCATATCGCAACATATTCTTCTCAAACATCTTGCTGACGGTTTGAAAAACAGACTTATCAATAATCGCCTGATGCGTATTTTCAACATAATACTTATCAACCTCACCTCTGTTCGGAATGTTCCGAAGCGGTAACACAGGCGGCGTGTAAGACTTTTGATATAGGCTATCTCCGCAATATTTTTCATTTGTTAGTATATATCGTACTCGTTCTTTTCCCCAAGGCTTTCCGATTACACCGTCCCGGTTTAAATCCGAAACAATTTTTACGATTCCCTTACCGGCAATGTATTCGTTATATATTCTTTTAACGATCTCAGCTTCCTCTGGAATGGGAATCAGTGTTTTGTCCTCCGCCTTATAACCAAACGGAGCTGTATAGTTATAGAACTCGCCGGTTGACATTTTCATGCGTATAGCCGTAGACACTCTTTTTGAGCCTGACAACGATTCGCTTTGCGCAAACGCACTTTTTATATAAAGAATCATCTCAGAGTTCATAGTGTTGGTATCTATTGCGTCGTTTTCAAAAAGGACTGTCGTTCCATATGATTTAAGCAATCTTATGCTTTCAATGCACTCCAAAGAGTTCCTTGCAAATCTGGATACACTTTTGACGAAAATACGGTCGATTTTTCCGAGGCTGCTATCCCGCAACATACGATTGAAGTCGTCTCTTTTATTGATACTCGTTCCCGTAATTCCTTCATCGGCATAAATATCTACGAGTTCCATATTATCGGATAAGCGCAAAAAATCATTATAGTATTTTACCTGAGCGATAAACGAATCTTCCTGATTATCCGAATCTGTACTAACACGGCAATACGCAGCCACTCGTAGCTTTTTATCACCGTACAAACCTTTTGTCGGCCGTATCACTTTTACATCTTTTGCTGATTGCTGCATGTAACTCACTTCCTTATGTTTTTATCAAGATTGTATTACGAATTATGATTTTTGTGAAATGTGCGATTATGTAGAATGCCGGAACTCCGGCATTTTCAGGTCAGTGAGAAAAGGCAGGACAACTCTGTCGCTCTGCTATTTTCTCATTGAGCCTGCTGAAAACTTTTTCGCTGATAACTCCATCAGAAAGCATTTTTTTGATAATGGTGTATGCGCTTATATAAATTGCTTCTTTGCTTGGAATGTTATCTCTACATTCACTCATCAATTCTCATCCTCACTGTTTGTCATTCTTTTTAAGGTCCGGCAGCGTCTTGTCCGATTTCGCATTGTAAGCAATCATAATTTGTCTGGCATATTTAATGTTTTGCGGATGCTCATAGTCGGTGATGATTTTGTTTCGGATGGAAATCGGCTTTTTACCTTTCAAAGCCGAAATAATGACAGACTTATCATATTTACCGTTGTAAAGCTGTACGAACTCGGTAACTGCCTTAACAATTTCAAAACGCAGAGAATCCGACTTGCCGTTCCACGCTTCATTGATAATGCTCAGAGCTTCTGTATAAAGCTTTTTTCCAAGCATTCTGTACGCATTCAAAGCCGTACTGACGCAAGCAATGTGCTTTTTGTGCCTGGTTCCTTTTACATCAATAGAAAGTCCGGCTTCCTCCGTCGCTCTGCAAAAGTCTTTTGCTTCTTCATCCTCGCCATAAAGATTTGCACGGAGTCTTTCGCCTGCACTCGGTTTTGAGGAAATGCCGGTTTGCTTAGCGAAAAGCAACGCCTCGTCTTTTTCGGAAAGACCGTAATAGACCTTGCAGAGAATCTTAACGGGATTATTGTCATTCATGGCTTCACGGGCAAGAATCGTGTGCTGACCGTCAAACACATGGTAAACACCGTCGCGAAGACTCACTTTCGGTTCGTTAGCAATTCGCTCATCCCATAACGCAACGATCTGTGTGATTTTATCGTTATGCTGTTTTCTCTGATAAGTATTTCTTTCGATTACAAGGCGCTCGCTGTTTATATCCATCAATTTATATAGCGGCTGCATATCTGTTTTCCTCCAAATCTTTTATATAGTCTTTTAATTGATTTACAATTCCTTTGACCTTTGTAAGATATTCCGACGCTGTTAATAACTCCGGGCAATAGTCAAGGCAAAAATCCATAGAACTGATAACTTTTTCAACTTCGCTTTGAAAGGTGAGCAGCATATCCGACGGTGTAATTTTGTTCTTATCCGACGGAATGTGTGTTGCGTCACACATTCGAATAGCTTTCATTAAGTCGCGCCTGCTCTTTTTCTGTGCTTTTTCTTCGGGAGTCGGTTCTTTGTAAAGGTTTTCCGCAAGCTGTCTGCGTTCCTCGGCGGGGGCTTTGGCGATAGCTGCAACATCCGATTGTTTCGGTTTGATTTTGCCGGAAGTAATGTCCTTTGCAAAACCGGGCAATACTTCTTCGGCAGCGTCAACACCGTCAACAAATTTTTCGGCGCGTCTGACAGTTTTTTCATTTGTGCCCATTTCGGCAGCAATTCTACTTGATGTGATATGCGCATCATCCGGTAAAGGGACATTTTGTCCCTTTACCGACTTTTTGTATTGATTTCCACGAAAACCGTCAGATGCTCCTCGAGCCATTTTCTCAGTTTTATATCTTCTGCCAATCAGCATTTTCTTTTGTGTCTCGTTAAGATTTCTTCTTCCAAGCTGATTTAGGCAGATCCAGGATATTGCTTCACATCTGTTTTCAAACTCTCGCTTCGTAATACGATATTTAAGTTCAGGATGCTCTTTTAGAATTTTGTATCGGTGATGTCCGTCAACAATGATGTTATTCCAGACTACAAGCGGATGATAAACCTCGCCGTCATCCAAAATGCTTTCTTTCAGAAGCTCAAATTCTTCATCTGTAAGCGGCGGAATCACGCTTTCAAATTCTTCATCTACGGTTAAATCCGAAATGTGCATGATTACACACTCCCACCGATTGAAAGACTGACCTCAAGACTTCGGTCTATCGCAATCATCTCATCTTTTGTCAGTTTTCCGACCTTAGTAATCAATCGTGACTTATCCAAAGTTCGTATTTGCTCCAAAAGAACCTGCGAGTTTTTTTCGAGTGCCACATTGTCCAAAGGAACATGAGTCGGCATATTCGCCTTTTTTCTTGTCCGGCTTGTGATTGCCGCAACGATAACTGTCGGACTGAACTTATTTCCTACATCATTTTGCAGGATCACGACCGGCCTTTTTCCGCCTTGCTCAGATCCCTTGACAGGGTTCAGATTCGCAAAAAATATATCGCCTCGGTAGATTTTTTCTTGTGTCATAATTGACCTCCTATGTTTTGTTATGTATCGGGGGCCTAAGCCCCCAGGCAGAAAAATTATGATAAACACGGTTCACAGAGAATGTAGGAAAGATAGCTGAGAAAGTCATCCTCAATTTTTTCTTTCCTTTTCAGCTTCATACAGTAGCGAAGAAAGAAGAAAATTGCATCGCAGTCATCGCGAATCCTAATTTTTATCGTCTGACGCGTGACGGGATGGCAAAAGGTACATTCTTCACCTTTGAACCAATTCACAAGATTATCTTCCTCATCAAGAAAGCAATCCGAAGTTGCTGCGCAGATATTGTCTGCAATTCTCAAATGGTTGTTTGACATTCGGCTGCCGCCTTCATATTTCATTGCTTGCCCCAAGTGAAAATACACCGCATTGACGCAGTCCTTGAAATCTGACGAGTTCATTTCCTCGTTTGATTCGCGACAGTTCCTGATAATTTCTTTAATGCTTTTTCTCATTGTTTTAACTCCTTCTCATTTTGGACCGAATACCCACAACCGTTCGGTTCTTCCCAAAAGTGCGTGACATTTAGAATATGTATAAAAGGCAATCTCGGAAGCGACCGCTATGTCCCATGCAATCTGCTTTCTACCCGGACACCTTTCACATACTCTATTTGTCCTCGACACCCCGAATATGATGGGAAGTCATCAAGCGGCAGATTGCTTATCTGCTCCATGGGAATTTCACCCTCGCCCCTTCTTTGTGGACCGACCGCGAATTACGGAAGTATCATTGTCCCTTGCGTATGTCATTGCCAACACCGATTGCAATTCGGCTTTTGCCGTATAGGTTTTATCGCTCACTTCTATCAGAAGGTCGTGGCGCACCTACGGTCGCGGCTATCTACACAAGTAATGTACTTGATGAATGGGTATTCAGTTGTCAAAGCTTTACGAAGGCATTATTGGTGCCCTCACTATACCGACAAAAAAGAAGTGAATTATAAGGTTTTCGAGAAAAGTTTTTTATACATTTTTTGAAAGTTCTCTTTACTCACCGAAAAGCGTTGCGATATTGCCGCCTGTGATACATTTTCTTCCTTTGCTATTTCCTGCTGTGTTTTATTTAAGAAAAAAATGCTAAACAACAATTTGGCTTGTTTTGGCTTCATACTTCCCAAAACAGCTTTCACTTTTTCTTTATGAGTCAATTCTTTCTCAAGCATGTAATCATCATAGGAAGCAAAAGCTTCTCCCTCATAACTCAACGAATCAAGTGAGTATGTGTGTCTTTCGTTATATCTGGCATTCGCTTTTTTTGAACGATGTGCTTGGATCAAAGCCTCTGCTACTTCCTTTTCAACCTCCACTTTTTGCTCTATGCCATTGACATCTTTGAATATCGCATAATATTTCTGTTCAACGCGTATTTCATAATCATTTGAAATTTTCATCTCTGTAATCTCCTTGAATTTGAATTTTTGAAAATGGTCTGGGTTCAAAAATTCGGGAGATTACGGATACTTGGCTATGTAACAAAGCCAGCTATAAAACATAAAAAATCCTTCCTGCTTACAAACAGGAAGGATAAAAAATAAAAGGGCATAAAAACAATTGATGTAATTATGCCCTGTTCTAATTTAAAATGATATGTACTAATTGCCTGATAAAAAATGTTTTAGATAAAAATTGTTCTTAAATCATTTATTTTAAATTTATGGATGTGCTACTAACACCCTCCCCGTTTACTTCTTTCAACCCTTAAGGTCTTTTCCTAGAACTCATAATTTCTTAAGTCTACCATAGTTTAATCCACCTTAACTATAGATAAATGTTTCCAATAGTCACAACAAAGAAGAAATTGCTATAAATTGATTTTACTCACTAATCTGGTCAAGCCTAAGATTAACAATTATTTTTTACATATCGCTCACTGCAAAACGTTTGTTAATTATTATTGATACATTTACTGCGACTGCACCATTGATACATAATATGTTGTATCTGATTATTTCTCCGTGCAATCCACATCTAAGGCAGTAGTACATGCCCGCTTTTTCCTCACCGATTTTTTACATCGGTATGTGGAAGAGCATCCCATCATTTGCCCTTACTAACATTTTGTCGTTGACAGGTTGCGGAACCCCTTCCCGTTTTGGAAGGACACCAGTCATATTTTTTTGCTTTTGATCAAATTAAAAGCCTCCTTCATAATTTCTAATATGGACATTAGAAATATGCAAGAGGTTTTTATGTAGTTTCAAGAAAACATTAATTAATTCACATTGTAATTTACATCACCATAACATTATAAATTGTTAACTAGTTGTTTAATCATTCATCTTTCATCAAGAGTAACTCCTTTATTATGTTAGATGACAAATCATATTTCAAAAACATATTGTGTACACATTGAGTCATAGAATAAATTTGAAAATATTTATTTTCAATTTCGTCATTAATACTATATCCCAATCCTATAAAGCTCTTCATTCGATTTAGTATCGCTCCGTGATGTTCCATATAGACTCTGCCATAGCGTATATTAATCTCATCATTAATAACACACTGTGCTAATCCTTAGCGTATCATTTTTAACACAATTAACCCGAGCAATTCTTCCCACATCAAATTCTCTTCTAATGGTTTGTGGAATCATCTTTTTGTCCTCTCTATTCAACTTATATTTTCTAAATATGATTATAATCCATCATATAATTTCATTCAATCAAAATTCGGATAAAACTTAACAATAGATAAGATGTATTTATAACCAATAAAGATAATTTGTAACTTAGAATGATTTTGTCAATTTGTTTCTTAAATGCTTATTTAAATTAAAATATCTATTTAAAGATATTGATATTCAAACAATGACATTCCATTAAGTATGTTTTCTGTTAATAATAAAATTTAAACAATAAATAATATGACCAAAGTAAAAGATTATAATTTTACCTTTTTAAGAACATTCAGCAGTTGATCTAAAACTAACGTTTCTACTTCCAACATTTTTTTGAGTATTTTTCGTGCTTTTGCAACTGTATTTTCATTCTCACGAATCTTATGTTTTAATATTAAACCGCATAAAACCCGTCCCATTGAATAAAGCGTCGAATAGCCCTCCCTTATTTCTATACACTGTTCATCTTTGAGTATACCATTATCACAAAAATATTCTATTCGTTTAAGCATAATACTTTTATGTTCTGATAAAATGTAAGCAGGTATCCTGTCGCAAATAAAATCTTCCATTAGCGCATTATTCTCCAAAATAGTTTTATATATATTTAAACCATATATTGGATTTTTTAACGGGTGATATCCCTCAACATTACCGTATGAAAACCCAGTATCATCGCCATTTTTATATTCTTCTAAAGCCCTGATTATAAACTTTATATTTATAGGCTCTGGATAACATCTTGCGTTTTTTCTGAATATAACCAAATCATTATAGCACTCATATTTTACATGCTCTGAACAGCATGCTTTTTCTACATCCTCAAATGATACAAAATTACTGTTTATGACTGTGTTATATCCTAAAACCCCAATTTGTTTTTCTTCAGCATCATACGCATACGCAAGGTTTGCATGAACAAAATGATATTTTTTATATGCTGGTCTACCTGGAACATAGTACTCGTCTAGCGGCAACCATAAGTACAAACCTGAAGACAATATAGATTTAATAAGATTTACATACGAGCCATGTTGGTGTTGTATACAGCTATGATCAATTTCAAAAACCTTTAAAACATTATCGAACACTTTAAACAATCCGATTCCATTGCAATAGTCAAAACCATTAATTGTTCTGGTCAAGCTTTTTTGTAACATTTCAACCTAATTTTTGCTACAGAGT
>CAVDRT010000232.1:0-6076 GCA_963611445.1 bacterium | reverse complement strand
CGATGCTGATATTCATTTTGCCGCCCGGAGGATTTTTCGTTTTCGGTGTTCTCATTGCGCTTTCAAACAAACTGTCGGCGAAAATTGAGGGCAAAGAAGCGCAGAAAACCGAGTGCGGCGGATGTGCCGCCTGCGGACTTTGCGACGGCAAGAAATCCGAAAACTGCAAGGAGGAAACAAAATGACTGCAAAATTTATCACGGTTTTCCTCGCGGGAATACTCACACAAAATATGGTGCTTTCCAAATTCCTCGGAATTTGTCCGTTCCTCGGGGTGTCGAAAAAACTCAACACCGCCGTCAGTATGAGCCTTGCGGTTATATTCGTTATGGTGCTCTCCACCGCTGTGACCTATCCGATATACGATTGCATTTTAAGGCCGAACGGGCTTGAATATCTGCAAACCGTCGTCTTTATTCTGATAATCGCGGCGCTTGTTCAGCTGGTTGAAATAATCCTCAAAAAATACGCCAAAGCGATATATTCTTCACTCGGAATATACCTGCCGCTTATCACCACAAACTGTGCCGTGCTCGGCATAACAATGCTCAATTTCACCGACGAAAAAATCACTTCCTATCCGCTCGCGCTTCTCAATGCGGCGGGTGCCGGCTGCGGATTTTTGGTGGCAATGGTGCTGTTTGCCGGAGTTCGCTCAAAACTTGAAAACTGCGATGTGCCGAAATCCCTTGAGGGCTTGCCGATAACGCTTATCGCCGCGTCGATAGTCGCTCTCTCGTTTTTGGGATTTTCGGGCGTTGTTTGATAAAGGAGGGCGCTTATGAGTATACTGACAGCTGTTATTATAGTAACCGTCATCGGCGCCGTCGGCGGAATCGGGCTTTGTGTCTGCTCGCATTTTATGGATGTGCCGAGCGATGAAAAAGCCGAGAAAATTCTCGCCGTTTTGCCGGGTGCCAACTGCGGAGGGTGCGGATATTCGGGCTGCGAAGCCTATGCCGCCGCGCTGTCTTCGGGGAAAGCGTCGCCCGGTGCCTGTGCTCCGGGCGGTGCCGCCGCTGCCGCAAAAATCGCCGAAATTCTCGGCGTTGACGCCGCCGACGCAAAACAGATGGTCGCTTTCGTCAAATGTGACGGAACAAACGACCGCAACAAAAAACAAATCAACTATAACGGGATAATGACCTGCACCGCCGCAAACATGTATTACGGCGGGGAGGGCACCTGCAAATACGGCTGCCTCGGCTACGGCGACTGCGCCGCCGTTTGCAAATTCGACAGCATAAAAATCGAAAACGGCAAGGCAACGGTCGACCGCGACAAATGCGTCGGGTGTGCAAGCTGCGTGAAAGTTTGCCCGAAACGCGTGATCAAACTTATCCCAAAAGACGCCAAAACCGCCGTCAAATGTGCAAACAAGGAAAAAGCGCTGCTTGCAAAACCCGTTTGCACTTCAAGTTGTATCGGCTGCGGAATTTGCGCCAAAAAGTGCCAAAGCGGCGCAATAGTAATTGACGAAAATCTGGCAAAATTCAATTTTGACAAGTGCGTCGGCTGCGGTGAATGTGCCGCCGCCTGCCCGAGAAAGGCAATCATCACTTTGAGTTGAAAGGGAGGAAATCAATGGCTGAAATCAAACCGTTCAAGGCGTTGAGATTTTGTGAAAAGGCGGGGAATATAAAGGAACTTTGCTGTCCGCCTTATGACATAATCAGTGAGGAGGAAAGGGAAAACTTCCTCAAAACAAACGAGCATAATGTGATAAGGCTTGAAAAACCCGAGGGCGGCGACCCTTACAACACCGCCGCCCGGACGCTTAAAAATTGGTTGGCGGACGGTATTGTCGCAACCGACCGAAAAGAGTCGATTTATATATACGAAGAAGAATTCAAAATCGGCGGAAAAAGTTACAGTTTCAAGGGCTTCATTTCAAGGGTGAAATTGGTTCCGTTTTCCGAAAATGTCGTGCTTCCGCACGAAGAGACCCTTTCAAAAGCAAAGGAAGACAGATTAAATTTGATGAAAGCCGCTTCGGCAAATTTCAGCCAAATTTATTCGCTCTATTTTGACGAGGAACACAAAACACCCAAATTGCTTGATGAAATGAGCAGCGGCAAAGCGGCGGCGGAATTCACAGACGGCGACGGCGTCACGCACCGCTTGTGGATTTGCGATGATAGCCAAAAAATCAGCACGCTTTGCGAGCAATTTAAGGACCGCAAACTCTATATTGCCGACGGACATCACCGTTATGAAACGGGGCTTAATTACAAAAAATATTGCCGCGAAAACGGGCTTGTCCGTGAGGGCGGCTGCGATTATATTATGATGATGTGCGTCGACATTGAAAACGACGGACTTGTGATTTTCCCCACGCACAGGGTTGTTCGGGGACTCAAAGGTTTTAATTCCGAAGAACTTTTGGAGAAGTGCTGTGAATATTTCACTGTTCAAACCGTGAAATGCGAAAAGTGCGTCAACCGTGCGCTCAAGGAAAAATACGACGAGGGCAAAAAGGCTTTCGGTTATTACGACGGCAAAAAATATGCCGTTTTGACTCTTAAAAAAGATGTTTCCGAAATCCCCGAATTTTCAAAAACCGCCGACTCTCTCCGTCAGCTTGATGTCAGCGTGCTGCACACCTTGATTCTTGAGAATATTTTGGGAATTGACAAGGAAAATATGGCGAAACAGATAAATCTCACCTATACGAGAGATGACGCCGAAGCCCGCCGCCTTGTGGTTGACGGCGCAGACTGCTGCTTTATCTTAAATCCGACCCGAATAACCGAAATTGCGGCGGTTGCGGGCGACGGTGAGAAAATGCCGCAAAAATCGACTTATTTTTACCCCAAACTGATAACAGGCCTTGTTATGAATTTGATTGACTGAGCCTATCATACCAGATAGAAAAACACGCCCGATGTTCTTTACAGAACATCAGGCGTGTTTTTGCACTGCCGTCAGAGAAGTGACTATGCTCGGCTCCCCTCTATTTGCTGACTCAAAAGAATGGAGCCATTGGAAATCACTTCGCTGACGGTGGGAAGCATAAACCGACGGCTGCCGTGTCTAGCGTCTAGTATCTAGCGTCTAGAGTCTAACATCTAATTTGCGTGTTTTCGCCGTTATCAATGCACTTTTAAGTTGTGCAGCATTTTGATGAATTCGGGGTTGGTGTGGTCGACAATTTCACTGTGACCGATGTCAAGTTTTGCGATTTGTGCCATATCTTCGTCCGAAAGCGAAAAATCCCAAATATCGATGTTTTGCTCCATTCTGTTTTTGTGGACCGATTTGGGTATCACGACCACGCCGCGTTCAACATTCCAGCGAAGCGCAACCTGTGCGGCGCTTTTGCCGTATTTTTTGCCGATTGCGCTGAGCACAGGGTGTGTGAATATGCCGTGATTTCCCTCGGCAAACGGTCCCCACGCTTCGGGCGTCACGCCGTATTGTTTCATCACCGCAAGCGCGTTTTCCTGCGCGAAAAACGGGTGCAGTTCAATTTGATTGACCGCCGGAATAATTTCGACCGTTTCGCAAAAATCGGTTAAAATATGCGGATAGAAATTGCAAACACCGATTGCGCGGACAACGCCCTCGCGATAAAGTTCTTCCATTGCGCGCCACGCCCCCACATAATCGCCGAGAGGCTGGTGGATTAAATACAAATCGAGATAATCAAGCCCCAGTTTTTTAAGCGAGGTATAAAACGCCTTTTTTGCGCTGTTGTAATCGGCGTCCTGCACCCAAAGTTTGGTCGTGATAAAAAGTTCTTCCCTTTTCACGCCGCAGTTTTTCACGGCTCTGCCGACCGCCTCTTCGTTCATATATGCCGCCGCGGTGTCAATAAGGCGGTAGCCGCACCCGATTGCGTTCGTGACCGCTGTTTCACATTCGGCGGCGTCGGGCACCTGAAACACGCCGAAACCCTCAAGCGGCATTTGAACGCCGTTATTCAATGTGATGTTTTCCATAGCGCTTCCCTCCTTATTTCAGCTCGTTTCCGTCTTTGAAAGCGTTTCCGACCTTTTCGGTCAATTTCAAATAGGTGTTGCGGACGGGGTCGTAGGCTATCGCTTCAAGTTTTTCGGGGTCAATCAGACCGTCTTCGCCCAAAATACTTTCATCGGCGCTCACATTGAGGATTTTGCCGATTATATGCCCGTCCTCGCCGATTTTGACAAGTTCACATTCAAGCGTCATCGGCAGTTCTTTGATAACGGGCGCATTGACAAATTGACTTTTTTTGGTGTGAAATCCCGCCGTCTCCATTTTGTCGGGCGTGTCGTTGCCCGAAACTATGCCGACATAATCGGCAGCGGCAGTGTGTGCGGCGTCGGCAAAACTCACGGTGAAAGCACCTGTTTTTTTGATGTTTTTGGTGGTTTTGTGACCGTCGCTCAAACATAAAATAACCTGATTGAAATCATAAATTCCGCCCCAGGCGGCGTCTCCCCACCAAATCGGATAACCGATGAAAACGGTGTCGTAAGACGCCCGGTTTGCAACCTCGGTTGTGACAAGCGGCACATCACGGAGCGTTTCGTCGTTCATTTTTTTACGCAGCGAAGTGTAAAATTGCCCGTAAGGCTAACGCCTACGGGTAATAAGCACAAAGCTGCGTGAACAAAGGGGCGTGCGAAACCGTACGGAGTTCGACTCTCGCCAGCCTAATCTGTAACTATATTATAACAAATCGAGACTTCGTTTGAAGTCTCGATTTGTTAACAAGTTTTTAATTTTAAGTGTCAGCCGATTTTTCGGCAATGTTCTTCAATGATTTCCCGAATTTCGCCCGCTTTTCTGAACGGCGGCGGATTTCCTTCGTGTCGGTTTATCGTTTTTTCGAGCCACATAAGGCTGTACCAACGCCCGAATTTATAACCGCATTTGTCAAATACGGCGATTTTTTTGTAACCCATATGCTCGTGAAACCGCGCGCTCGCGTCGGTCAGGTGCTCGTCGTACATCTCTGCCGCCGCCACAGCGGCATAAAGATTGCAGACATTCATTTTTTGCAGGGCAAATTCCAAAGTCTTGTAAAGTTTGCCGCCGACGCCCGAGTCCCGCTCGTTTTCGTCGATATAAATCGACATTTCGGCGGAATATTTATATGCTTCCCGTCCGTAATATCTTCCGGCATAGGCATAACCGCAGATTTTCCCGCCGCGTTCGGCAACCAGATAAGGGTAACTTTCGAGCGTCTTTTCGATCCGTTTTGCGAATTCTTCGACGGTCGGCACATCGTATTCAAATGTTATCGCTGTTTTCAAAACATACGGCGCATAGATTTTAAGCAGCGGCTCGGCGTCGCTCGGTGCCGCAAATCTTATTTTTATGTCGCCCATATTGTGCCCTCCGTTTCAAAAAACTTTAATCAAGTTCAAACACACCGGTATAAAGTTGATAGTATTTGCCCTTTTTCGCCATAAGGTCGTCATGTGTTCCGCGTTCGATGATTCTTCCGTGGTCGAGCAGCATAATAACATCGGAGTTTTTGATTGTCGACAGTCGGTGTGCAATGACAAAAACGGTGCGCCCTTTCATAAGAGCGTCCATTCCGCGCTGAACAATGGCTTCCGTTCTTGTGTCGATTGAAGATGTCGCTTCATCCAAAATCATAACGGGCGGATCGGCAACCGCGGCGCGCGCAATTGCAAGCAACTGCCGCTGCCCTTGCGAAAGGTTGGCGCCCGACCCCGAAAGTTCGGTGTTATAGCCGTCGGGCAAACGCCTTATAAATCCGTCGGCGCCTGCAAGGCGTGCGGCGGCAATGCACTCTTCGTCGGTTGCGTCAAGTTTTCCGTAACGAATGTTGTCCATAACTGTTCCCGTGAACAGGTTTGTGTCCTGCAAGACCATTCCGAGTGAGCGGCGCAGGTCCGCTTTTTTAATCTTATTGATGTTGATTCCGTCATATCTTATCTTGCCGTCGGCAATGTCATAAAAACGGTTAATGAGGTTTGAAATGGTTGTTTTTCCTGCGCCCGTCGCCCCGACGAAGGCGACTTTTTGACCGGGCTTTGCATAAATTGTCACATTGTGAAGCACAATTTTTTCGGGAACATAACCGAAATCAACATCAAACAGCCGCACATCACCTTTAAGT
>CAVDRT010000231.1:0-4577 GCA_963611445.1 bacterium | reverse complement strand
GCATAATGCCGAAGAGTTTTTCGGCGTTTTGCGGCTCCATTTCGGTCATCGGAAGCCGCAGATAATTTTCGCAAAATCCCATTTTTGCCATTGCCGCCTTGACGGGAATGGGATTCACTTCGCTGAACAGCGCGTTTATAAGCGGCAAAAGGTCGAGTTGAAGTTTTGCACTGCCGGCAATATCGCCCTCAAAGAACTTTTTGCATATTTCGGCGGTTTTTCGGGGCATAACATTCGAAAGCACCGAAATGACACCCTTGCCGCCGAGCGACATAACAGGAACAATCTGGTCGTCGTTCCCCGAATAAATATCAAGTTTCCCGCGTGTGAGCTGCGCTGTTTTCGCAATTTGAGAGATGTCGCCACTTGCCTCTTTGATTGCCGAAATGTTCGGGTGCTCGGCAAGTTCCAAACAGGTTTCGGGTTTGATGTTCACGCCTGTTCTGGAGGGTACATTATACATTATGACGGGTTTTGTCGCAGCGTCTGCGATTTGATTGAAAATTTTCACAAGCCCTTTTTGAGTCGCTTTGTTATAATAGGGGGTCACGACCAGAACAGCGTCGGCACCTGCGTCACAGGCGAATTTTGTGAGGTCAACGGCATAGGCTGTGTCGTTGCTGCCCGTTCCTGCAATAACGGGGACCCGTCCCGCAACGGTGTCAGCCGCAAATTTGATGACTTTTCTGTGTTCTTCATCCGTGAGGGTTGAGCCTTCACCCGTTGTTCCGCAGGCAACAATGGCGTCAACGCCCTCGGCGATCTGCCAGTCAAGCAGTTTTCTAAACTGTTCGTAATTAACGCCGTTTTCGTCAAGCGGAGTTATAATTGCCGTTGCAGCACCCGTGAATACTGTCTTTTTGTTCATAAAAATCACCGTGTCCTTTCAAACATCATCGCAAAACACAAAAAGAGGGGCAGCCAAGCGAATGACTGTCCCTCATAAATCCAAAAAACAAATTCTGTTTCAGTGAATTATAAGATAGCTCTCCGCCCCGGCGACAACACTGCAAATCTTATTACACAGTGCCAGACTGACCGCACGCCCGAAACGGTCATCTTCGGCGCCGCACACCTTTCGCCTCACAACGCCCGAGCGCGGGCTTTTCCGTGAGGGTACTTTTTGTATGGCGCACCTCTATCATTGTCAATATGTTATCACAAATGTTTTTGCTTGTCAACACGTGAAACGGAAATAAAAACATTTTTTCGTTTTCGAAGAAAGAATGCCGAACTAGATGCTAGATGCCAGACGCTAGACACGGCAACCGTCGGTTGCTGCGTTTACCGCCGTCGGAGAACACCTCCAAATGGCTCCCTTCTTTTTGACGCAAGTCAAAACAGAGGTTATTCCCCTGTTAGGGGAAATGTCTGCGCAGCAGACAAAAGGGTACCCGTTTTCGGAGAAAAAGCTGTCACCGTAGGTGACTGAGGGGTATTTACCTTTTAATTTATAATTGAAAGTTTAAAATTTAAAATTAGGTTATACGGTAGTTTCTTCAAACTCGCAACCTTTACAATCCCTCAGTCAAAACTTCGTTTTGACAGCTCCCTTTACACAAAGGAGCCGTTGGAAAACACTTCTCCGACGGCGTCAGAAAGCACAAAGCAAACGGCTGCCGTGTCTAGCATCTAGAATCTAGCATCTAGTATCTAACATAAGCAAGGTCGAAATCGACGCGACCGTTTATTCCGTCAACACGGCCGTTGCTTGTGCATTGCCAAATGGTATAAGGTCCCGAATAATTGGTCTTTCGGGTGTAGTGTGCAAGCCAATAATCGTAATCCTTTATTTCCGAATAATCCCAATATTTTTTCACAGCCGAAGCACTTGCATAAAGCATAGGCGTATAGCCGTTTTGCTTCACATAATCCAAAAACACAACCGTGTTGCGCGTGCGCTGCGCTTTGGAAAGCGATTTCGCGCGGCTGTCGTCCGAATTAAAAAACTCTTCAAAATCATATGCAATCGGATAGGTGATATTATACCCTTTCACGGCGTTTACAACCCACGCTGCTTCTTCAATCGCCTCTTCTTCATTGACGGCGGTTGAATAAAAATAAACCCCGACCTTGATTCCGTTTTTAATTGCGTTTGAAATATTGTATTCAAATCTTTTGTCGGCTTTTATCGCGCCCTGTGAGCCGTATTCCCTGTATCCGCAGCGAATCATCGCAAAATCAATCCCCGCCGCGGCAACCTTCGCCCAGTCGATTTCTCCCTGCCAGACCGAAACATCAATTCCGGCTGCCTTCGCTTTTTTTGAAATATCTCCGAGTTCGGAAGCGTCGAGTTTTTCGGCGTTGCCGTAGTGCGAGCCCACCACGGTGCTCTTTGAATCGAGCGACACATCAACCAGTTCTTCTTCGCTCAATATTTCCTCGTCAAAATTGAAAACAGCGGTGTTTTCTCCGTGTTCCGTCCCCGAAACGGCAATTATTATCAGCAAAGCCGTAACAGACAAGAACACCGCCGCCGAAACGGCAGCAGTGACGGCAATCCAATGTTTTTTGACAAATGAGCCTGCCTTTTTGATAAATTTTTTCACCTTTATCCGTCCCTTTAAAACAACAGTCAAATGTTCAACTTTCATTTTAATCCCTTTTTACCGCTTTGTCAACGAATGTCATATTAACAATTATCCTAACAATTTTTACCGCAGCGGCTGTTCTTTTTCTTGACAACGGGGGCTTATTGGATTAAAATAGTAAACAGGTTATATTGTGGGTCGGTTTGTGCCTCAAAAGGCGTATGGGGTGAACTGATTTCGAAATATACCGCTGTCGATTAAATAATCTCGATAGCCTCATATAGTATAGGGTCAACGGCACAGACCCTTTTGTTTAAATTTGTGCCGAAAATACGAGGGAGGTGCAATTCCGCAATGGAATATGTAATCTATGCTGCTGTTGCAGTTGCGATTGCCGCACTCTTCTTTTTCTTGGGAGTATCTTTCAGACGCAAAAAATCCGAAGCCACAATCGGCTCTGCCGAGGACGAAGCAAGGCGGATTTTGAGCGAAGCAATGAAAAACGCAGAAGCCTCCAAAAAAGAGGCTGTTCTTGAAGCCAAGGATGAAATATTCACCCTCAGAAATGAAACGGAAAAAGACCTTAAAGAGCGCCGCAGCGAAGTGCAGCGCCAGGAACGCCGTCTCATTCAAAAAGAAGAGATGCTTGACAAAAAGCAAAACAACATTGAAGCAAAAGAAGAAAAACTCAACAACCGCATTAAAGAAATTGAAGACAAAGCGCAGGAAGTCGAACAAATCAAGAAAAGCCAAATGGATATTCTTGAGAGAATTTCGGGATATACCTGCGAGCAGGCAAAGGCCCAGCTTTTGGAGTCGCTTGATGATGAACTGACGCACGAAAAAGCGGTCAAAATCCGCGATTATGAGCAGCAGTTCAAAGAAGAAGTCGACCGCAAATCACGCGAACTCATTTCACAGGCGATTCAACGCTGTGCTGCCGACCATTCAAGCGAAACCACCGTTTCGGTCGTTCCGCTGCCCAATGATGAAATGAAAGGCCGCATAATCGGCCGTGAGGGCCGCAATATCCGCTCGCTCGAAACCGCGACCGGTGTCGACCTCATAATCGACGATACGCCCGAAGCGATAACCGTTTCAAGTTTTGACCCGATTCGCCGCGAAGTGGCAAGGATTGCGCTTGAAAAACTCATCGCCGACGGCAGAATACATCCTGCAAAAATCGAAGAAACGGTCAACAAAGCGAGAGCCGAAGTCGACCGCACCATCAAGCAGGAAGGGGAAAGAGCAATGCTCGACGCCGGCATTGCACATATGCACCCCGAACTCATCAAATTGCTCGGAAAGTTGCATTACCGCACAAGTTACGGTCAAAATGTGCTCAACCATTCAATGGAAGTTTGCCATTTGGCAGGACTTATGGCGGCTGAACTCGGCGAAGATGTGACGCTTGCAAAACGCGCGGGACTTCTTCACGACATCGGCAAAGCGCTTGACCACGAGCAGGAAGGCTCACACATTATGCTCGGTGTTGAAGCTGCCAAGAAGTATAAAGAAAACGAGCAGATAATTCACGCAATTCACGCCCACCACGGCGATGTCGAGGCAAAAACAATCATCGCCTGTCTTGTTCAGGCGGCCGACGCCATTTCGGCAGCACGCCCCGGTGCAAGAAGAGAAAATCTTGAAAATTATATCAAACGCCTTGAAAAACTCGAAGAAATCGCGAATTCGTTCAAAGGAGTCGACTCTTCGTTTGCAATTCAGGCAGGCCGTGAAATTCGCGTTATCGTCAAGCCCGATCAGGTCAGCGACGATAAAATGGTGCTTATCGCAAGAGATATTTCAAAACGCATTGAAGATGAACTTGAATATCCCGGTCAAATAAAAATCAACCTCATTCGCGAAAACCGCGTGGTTGATTACGCAAAATAAAACTTAAAATCGAAAACGCCCCCGTTTTCTGTGTCAAATCAGAAAACGGGGGCGTTTTTTGCGCGCGTTATGGTTAGGCTGGCGAGAGTCGAACACCGTACGGTTTCGCTCGCCCCTTTGTTCACGCAACTTTGCGCTTATTACCCGTAG
>CAVDRT010000230.1:0-2542 GCA_963611445.1 bacterium | reverse complement strand
GTCAAACTTGAGGGCGGCAAAAACGACCTTATTGAAAGAATTGCAAACGACGGCCGTTTCCCGATAACAAAAGAAGAAATCTTAGAACATCTTGCGCCGTCAAAGTATATCGGCAGAAGTGTGTCGCAGGTCGACGAATTTTTGCGCGAGGTTGCTGCGCCCGTCATAAACCGCAATTATAAAGGCGAGGCGGGAGAAAAACTCAGTGTATAAACCGAAATTTCAGGAGTATTTATGAGACTTATAATCGCTTCAAACAATGCACATAAACTTGAAGAAATCAAAAATATTTTGGGCTCGCGTTTCGATTGCGTCCTTTCTCTCAAAGAGGCAGGTATTGAACACGAAACAGTCGAAGACGGCAAAACTTTTATGGAAAACGCAATAAAAAAAGCACGCGAGATAACCGAAATCACGGGGGATTTCGCCCTGGCTGACGACAGCGGACTTTGCGTTGACGCGCTCTCGGGCGCACCCGGAATATATTCGGCAAGATTTTGCGGCCGTCACGGAGACGATGCCGCAAACAATCGCCTTTTGCTCCAAAAACTTGAGGGTGTGGAGGACCGCCGCGCGCATTTCACCTCGGCGGTTGCCCTCACAACACCGTCGGGCGAAACAATAACCGCCGAGGGGTATTTCTATGGTGAAATAAGCCACGGCGCAAAGGGGGAAAACGGTTTCGGCTATGACCCGCTTTTTTATCTTCCGGAATACGGCAAAACATCGGCGGAAATATCCCCCGAACTTAAAAACAGCATAAGCCACCGTGCGCACGCGCTGGAGGAATTGGTGAAAAAGCTGGACGAATACGGCTTGAAAGAGGGAAATATATGAATAGGCGATTTTTCAAAAAAAGAATAGAGCCGTCCTGCTCATATTGCCGTTTCGGGCAAATTTGCAAAGGCACAACCGCGGTTGTTTGTTCAAAAGTCGGGATTTCGGAGGCGGCGGAAAGCTGCCGCAAATTTAAGTATGACCCTGTAAAAAGAGTGCCGCGGCCGCCGCAGATTCTTGAAAAGTTCACGGAAGACGATTTTAAACTGTGAGTTTTCGGCTGTTTTGAGTGCAAAAATTCAAATTTTTATTGACAAAGTTTTAAATAATTGATATAATAACAGGCGTGTCATATGGTGGATGTAGTTCAGTAGGCTAGAGCGCCAGATTGTGGCTCTGGAGGTCGTGGGTTCGAGCCCCATCATCCACCCCAAAGTTTGAGCACGCTTTATGGTCGATTTTCCATTCGGCGTGCTCATTGACATAATTGATGAATTTAATAGTTTGGGGTGTCGTCAAGCGGTAAGACACAGCACTTTGACTGCTGCATTCGTAGGTTCGAATCCTGCCACCCCAGCCAAAAACCCCGTTCACTTTAGTGGACGGGATTTTACTTTTTACTTCTTACCTCTTCACTCTTACTTTAAATAAAGTTTGATACGGGATTTTTGGGAAGTAATAGTGAAGAAGTAATAGGTAATAAGTTAGGTGTGCCTACGGCACAAATTATAAATGCAAGGTTTATACCTTGCTCTTTTTATTTTATAGTGTTATAATCGTAATAGAAAAGGCGGTAATATTATGGCAGATAGTCCTTTGATTATAAAATCCAAAGAATTTGCTTTGCAGATAATTAAGGTTTGTAACTATGTAAAGCAAACTAAAAAGGAAAGTGTACTAACTAATCAACTTATCCGTAGCGGTACAAGTGTTGGTGCAAATATTCGCGAAGCGTTTTACGGTCACGGAAAAGCCGATTTTATCGCTAAACTTCAAATTGCTCTCAAGGAATGTTCCGAAAGCGAATATTGGATAGAGTTGCTTATAGAAAGCGGATATTACAAGGACAAAACATTGCTCGATAAATGCACGGAAGTCAAAAGAATTTTGATTTCTTCTATCAATACGGCAAAGGAGAACAAATGATAATCAAGGCTATTACCGCATCTAATGAAATGTGGAATAAAGTGAAAAATTATGCAGATAGTTGCTCGTGGAAAGCAGGAAAATCATTAGCGAATGCTATGATGAACAATGGTTTTAAAGATTGGGAAAGAGTTATTGTCGCCCTTAATGATGATGAAATCTGTGGATATTGCACTGTTGCAATAACAGATTGTATTCCTGATGTACATTATACGCCTTATATTGGGTATTTGTTCGTTGACGAAAAGTGGCGTGGTAACAGGTTGAGTCAAAGGCTTATAATATATTCAATGTCATATTTAAAATCGGTTGGTTTTGATAAAGTATATCTAGTGAGTGATCACGAAAATTTATATGAGAAATATGGATTTGACATTATTGATAGGAAAATGTCTCCTTGGGGTTCGGAAGAAAAGATTTATTATCAAAAAATACAGTAGTACTTCATATATATTGAAATTGTAATCGTGCTATTCCGTCGCGTAATCACAGAAAAAGCACTTAGCATTTATGCTAAGTGCTTTTTCAATGAAATTCGCCCTTTGGGGCGAGTGAAATAGCAATGCTGTGAAATACGCTGACGCGTATGAAATATTCGGCTTCGCCGAATGTTAAAAGG
>CAVDRT010000229.1:0-2878 GCA_963611445.1 bacterium | reverse complement strand
GTGCTGCTTGAATCCAAAAAAATCGTCTGCCCGTCTTTGATGAGCGGCAGCGCCCGTTTGGCTATCAACTGCTTGCTCGAAATATTTTCATTTTCTCTGAGCATCATCGGGGTGTCGTGGCTGCCCTCTTCCAAAAGGACCGCTCCGCCGTGCGTTCTTTTCAACAGTCCGTCCTTTTCAAGAAGATTTAAGTCCCGCCTGACGGTTGCTCCGCTTGAATAAAGTGCGCGGCACAATTCGTCCACCGTTGCGGCGCGGCGGCTCTTTAAAATTTCGATTATTTGATTTTGCCGTTCCAAAGGAAGCATAAAATCACCCCTTATTGCCTTAAAAATGTTCATTTTTGATTATACTTGATTATTTTTGAAAAAACAAGTGTCAAATACTCTTTTTTTACGCCGATTATAGACAAAATATTTAAAGTATGATATTATAACATTGTATGGTGTGGAGTCGGCTTTCAGACTTCATACCTGAGTGATTATTTTTGAGTGAACATAATTAAAATACCGTGAAAGGAAGAAAAACAGTTATGCAAAAATCACCGTATGAAATCAAAAAGGAAATCTGCGAAGTCGGGCACAAACTTTATGCAAAAGGTTTTGTTGCCGCCAATGACGGAAACATTTCGGTCAAGGTGAACGATAATGAATTTTATTGCACACCGACAGGCGTTTCAAAAGGCGCGCTCACACCCGATATGATAATCCGCATTGACGGAACGGGCAAAAAACTTGACGGCAAACTCAACCCGTCCTCCGAAATCAAAATGCACCTTCGCGTTTACAGAGAGCGCCCCGATGTCGGCGCCGTTGTTCACGCACACCCGCCCATCGCAACCGCTTTCACCGTTGCCGGCATTGAAATGAACGATTACATACTTCCCGAGGCTGTTTTGACTATCGGCGCTGTTCCGACCTGCGTTTACGGCACCCCGTCAACCGAAGAAATTCCCGATTCGCTTGAGCCTTATCTCCAGAATCACGACGCATTTTTGCTCAAAAACCACGGCGCTCTTTCGGTCGGAAACACGCTCACAAAAGCAATGTTTGTGATGGAAGAGGTTGAATTCAACGCAAAAATCGCAATGTATGCCCGTCAACTCGGCGGAATTGAAGAAATCCCCTGCGAGCAGCTTGAAAAACTTATGGAACTTCGCAAGAAGATGAACATTCCGGGCCGCCACCCCGGCTGCAGCAAATGCAAAAACAGAGGAACGGACAACTGCCGCTGCAAACAGAACGCACCGACGGCGGGCGCCGCTTCAAACGATATGGTTGCCGAAATTACGGCGAGAGTTTTGGCTGAACTCAACAAAAAATCGTTTTAAGGCGAAAATCCGCTTTATATAAAACATCAGATTTTTTGAATCAGAAGGGAGATTCTTATGGATATATCCGCATCACAAATTGAAGATATTGTGAGACAAGTTGTGTCGAGAATGAGCGGCTCCGATTCAAAAACGCAGGGTGAAATTCCGAAAACCGCAAGGGTTGCAATGCTGACAGGCAAGCAGAATTTTGAGGTTAAGGAATTCCCCGTTCCCGAACTTTGCGATGATGATATTCTCGTCAAGGTTGAGGGCTGCGGCGTTTGCGGCACCGATGTTCACGAATGGAGAGGCGACCCGTTCGGACTTATTCCGGTCGTCCTCGGACACGAGGGAACGGGCGAAATCGTCTATCTCGGCAAAAACATCAAACACGACACGGCGGGCACACCGCTTAAAGTCGGTGACAAACTTGTGACATCTGTCATAAGCTGCGGCGAGTGCGGCATTTGCCGTATGCACCCGTCACACACAAACCTTTGCGACAAGCAGGGCGTTTTCGGACTTATCGGTCACGATGACCGCCAGCCGCTCAACGGTTGGTTTTCGGACTATTTGTTGATAAGGGGCAAGGGAGCAACCTTTTTCCAGGTCAACGACCTTGACTTGCAGGAAAGAATGCTTTTGGAACTTTCAACCGTCTGCGTTCACGCGCTTGACCGCGCGCGCTCAACGGGGCTTATCAACTTTAACTCGAAAGTTCTCATTCAAGGCTGCGGACCGGTCGGACTTGTTCAGGCGGCTGTTCTCAGAGCGGCGGGCGTCAATCACATAATCGCGGTTGACGGCAACCCGAAGAGACTTGAAATGGCGAAGAAAATGGGCGTTAAGACCACTGTCAATTTCAAGGAAATGACCGAACTTAAAGACCGCGTCAATTTCGTTAAATCCCTGACGCTCGGCGGTTTGGGCGTCGACTTTGCGTTCCAGTGCACGGGCGCTCCCGCAGCGGCGAAAGATATTTTCAAATATGTCCGCAGAGGCGGCGGCGTTTGCGAGATGGGCTTCTTTGTCAACAACGGCTCATATGAAATAAACCCGCATTTCGCTATGTGCAACAAGGAAATAAATCTCGTCGGGTCCTGGGATTACAGCGCCGAGGATTATCCCACCACAATGGCGTTCCTTAAACAGGCAAGAGAAATGAATATCCCGATTAAAGAACTCATCACCCACAACTTCCCGCTCGACCAAATGAACGAAGCGATGAAAGTGAATGTTTCTCAAGAGGGAATTAAAATCTGCTATATTGCAGAATAAAGAGGTAGTTTTATGGCTTTGGGTATGATTGAGGTTTACGGTTTCACGACCGCTATGGTGGTTGCCGATAAAATGGCGAAATCCGCCGATGTCAAGGTCGTTGCCGTTGACAAAAACAAACCGAAAAACGCCGAATCGGCTGAAGTTCCGCTTGTTATGGCGGTGAAAATCGAAGGCGGTGCGGCGGCGGTTACGGCGGCGATAGACGCCGGCATAGAAGAAGCTGAAAAACGGGGTCTTTATCTGACCCACAAGGTTATTGCTCACCAATCCGAGGAGATTGAATGG
>CAVDRT010000228.1:0-2283 GCA_963611445.1 bacterium | reverse complement strand
CTTATTTTCATAGTCACGCCATATCCGCTATGTCGTAGATAAGTCTTTCGGTCTTTTCCCAGCCGAGGCACGGGTCGGTTATCGACTTGCCGTAACAGCCCTCGCCGATTTTTTGGGCGCCGTCTTCGATATAACTTTCAATCATAAAGCCCTTGACCATTTTTCTCACACGGTCGTTATAACGGCGGCTGTTGAGCACCTCTTTTGCAATTCTCACCTGCTCAAACGGGTCTTTGTTCGAATTTGCGTGGTTTGTGTCGATTATCGCGGCAGGGTTTTCGAGTTCTTTTTGGTCATAGAAATCGCAAAGCCTGATAAGATCTTCATAATGATAATTCGGAAGCGACTGACCGTGTTTGTTCATATATCCCCTTAAAATTGCGTGTGCATACGGGTTTCCGCAAGAATGAACTTCCCATCCCCTGTATATAAATGTATGTTTATGCTGCGCCGCGGTTATCGCGTTCATCATAACCGCAAAGTCGCCGCTTGTGGGGTTTTTCATACCGGCTGGCACTTCAAGTCCGCTTGCCGTAAGCCTGTGCTGCTGATTTTCAACAGACCGCGCCCCGACCGCGACATAACCGAGAAGATCGTCGATATACTTGTGGTTTTCAGGGTAAAGCATTTCGTCGGCACAGATAAAACCTGTTTCTTTAACTGCTTTCATATGCAGTTTTCTTATCATAACAATGCCCTTGAACATATCGGGTTTTGCGTTCGGGTCGGGCTGATGCAAAAGCCCTTTATAGCCGTCGCCTGTTGTGCGGGGTTTGTTTGTGTAAATTCTCGGCACAATAAAAATTTTGTCGGCAACCTTTTCCTGAACTTCGCGAAGGCGTGTAATATAATCAATCACACTGTCCTCACGGTCGGCGGAACAAGGTCCGATTACGAGCAAAAATTTGTCCGACTTTCCGCTGAATATATCGCGAAGTTCCGCACTTCTTTTTTCAATATTGTCAGCCATATCGCCCGTGAGCGGATACATTTCTTTAACTTCCATCGGAATGGCGAGTTTTCTTTCAAATTCCATATTCATAACCGTTTACTCCTTATTCGTCAAAATGTTTGCGACGCTCGGTCGAGAGCCTCATTTTTGCGCGAAGCCCGTCTGTGTCGCCCTTTGAAAGCATATCTCTGATGCCTTTGATTTCGTTTATAAACAAATCGGTCTGCTCAAGAAGTTCATTTTTATTGAGCAAAAACAGTTCGCTCCACATAAGGTCGTTTATTTTTGCAACACGGGTGAGATCTCTGAACGAATCGCCCGTGTAATCGACAAGATGTCGGTTATCGTTGCAGGTCATAAGCGCCACGGCTATCAAATGCGTGAGCTGAGAAACAAAGCCTATCATTTTGTCGTGCTCTTCTGGAGAGAGCACCGAAATGTGGTGAAAGCCCAAAATTCTGCCGAGGTCACGGCACCATTCAATGCCCTCTTCGGTGTTTTTATCTGTCGGAGTGACTATAAAGTTTGCACCCTTAAATATTCCGTCATCGCTGTTTTGAACACCGTAGACCTCACGCCCTGCCATCGGGTGTGCGGCGACAAACTCAACATCGGGTCGCAGAATTTTTTGTATTTCATAAACCACGGCGGTTTTGACGCCCGTGACATCGGTTATCATCACGCCGCTTTTGAAAAAACGCTGATGTTCGGCAATCCAATCCTTAAAAACTTTCGGATAAAGCGCAAAAATCACGGCGTCGGCACTGCTGACGGCGCGCTCCTCTACCGAAGAAAAGCCCTCGTCAATCAGCCCGTTTTTGAGCGCATAATCTATACTTTCCGGGTTTGTGTCAATCGCCGAAATATGAAACCCGAGCCTCTTGAGTGCTTTGGCGTAACTGCCGCCCATCAATCCGAGACCTACTATCAAAACATCGCCTTTGCATATCCATTGCATTTGTATTCACCTCTACACCTATCTCCGAAAGCCTTTTGAAAAAATCGGGGAAACTTTTTTTAACCGCCTCGGCACCGTCTATCACGCCGCCCGTTTTCGTGAGCAAAACCGAAAGTGCCATAACAATTCGGTGGTCGTTGTGCCCCGAAAGCGGCATTTTTGGTGCGGTTATTTGACTGTCGGGAACAATGATTTCATTGTCCGTCACCGTTATATGAACGCCGAATTTTGAAAGTTCTTCACGCATTGCCTCGCCGCGGTCGGATTCTTTGATTTTAAGCCGCGCGGTGCCTGTAAATTTCCCTCCGCCGAGCGCTGCCGCCGCCGCAAAAAGCACGGGACCGAGGTCGGGGCAGTCTTCAATATTTATAAC
>CAVDRT010000227.1:0-9329 GCA_963611445.1 bacterium | reverse complement strand
TCTTCACCGCAAGCGAAGGTCAGCTGCCCGAAGTTGAGGCGGCAATCGCCGAAATCCGCGATATGCTTGATTTCCAGGAAGTTATTTTCGATAAAGATGTTTCCAAAATCTCAATTGTCGGCGCAGGAATGGAATCACACCCCGGCGTTGCTTCCAAGATGTTTGAAGCACTCTTTGAAGCCGGCATAAACATTCAAATGATTGCGACGAGCGAAATCAAGATTTCGGTGCTCATCAAAGCGGAAGAGGGCGAAAGGGCAGTCAATGCCGTCCACAAAAAATTCTTTGATTGATAAAGATTTTGAATTTCAACTTGTCTTTTAAACAATACGGTCAGGACCTCCGGATTAGCCGGAGGTCCTGATTTTTTGTGCTGTCTGCCGTCAGCGAAGAGATTTTCAACAGCGTCCCTTGTCAATTTAGATGTTAGAAATTAGATTTTAGACATTAGACAAGGCGACCGACAGTTTTTGCAATTGCCGCCGTCGGCGAAGAGATTCCCAACGGCTCCTTTGTGTAAAGGGAGCCGTGGTGGGTGCGCCGTCGGCGACACAAAAAATAGCCTCTCCGAAAAGAGAGGCTATTTTATAAATCCATCTGTCAAGCGGCGCTCATTTCAGCACCGAAACAGCGGCTGCAATGGTTTTTTCCATTGCCTGTTTGCCGTATTCGTCGACATCTTTCTTATTCTTTTCGCCGTGTGTCAGGCAACCGGCGCCGCCAATACAGCCGCCGACGCACGCCATACCCTCAATAAAGTTGGCGTCGAGAACATTTTTGCTCTTTTTAAGCAATGCCATACGGCACGCTTCAATTCCGTCGCACGAACAAGCCTTGAGTTCGAAATCGTCAAGTCCCTGTTCTTTAAGTCCTTCGGCAACAGCGTCGGAAAGTCCGCCGCAGCGGGCAAAAATTCTGCCGAAATAGGAAGCATTGTCGAGCACGCCCTCTTCAAGTTGGGTTATATCAATATCACGGCTGTCAAAAAGCGCCTGCAATTCTTCGAATGTGAGTACCGAATCGATATACGGTTTCACAGAATCAAGCTGGGCTTCCGCTTTTTTGGCAGTGCACGGACCGATAAAGACGATTTTGGCGTTTTCGGTTGTTTCTTTGATATATTTTGCAATTGTTGCCATCGGCGAAAGGTTGTGCGAAATGTTTTCGGCAAGAGCCGGGAAAGCGGATTTCACATAACTCACGAATGCGGGGCAGCACGAACTTGTGAGAAATTTTTTCTCATAAAGTTCCTTTGATTCTGCCTGTGCGACCATATCCGCGCCGAGCGCCGCTTCAACCACCGTGTGGAACCCGAGTTCTTTAAGTCCCGTCACGACCTGACCGAGTCTCGCATAGGTAAACTGGCTTGAAATTGACGGAGCGACAACAGCATAAAGTTTATAGTTTTTGCCGCGCTCGCTTGCTTTCAAAAGGTCGATGACATTGAGAATATAAGATTTATCGGTTATCGCGCCGAACGGGCACTGATAGACACACGCACCGCAGCCGATGCATTTGTCGTTGTCAATTGCGGCGGCGTTATCGTCGTTTATTGAAATCGCTTTAATTTTGCAAGCGTTCTGGCAGGGGCGTTTGCGGTTGGCAATGGCACTGAACGGGCAGACCTTCGCGCACTGTCCGCATTCAACGCACTTTGTTTTGTCGATATGCGCCACATGATTGTGGTCGAAAGAAATGGCTCCTCGGCGGCAAACATCTTCGCAGCGGTGAGCAAGGCAGCCGCGGCACGAATCGGTGACTTCATAACCGGCGGCGGGACATTCGTCACAGGCTATGTCGATAACCTCGATAACATTGTGATTTTCCGGATTTCCGCCCATTGCAATTCTCACGCGCTCCGCCAAAATTGCCCTTTCTTTATAAACGCAGCAGCGCATTGTGGGAACCTTGCCGGGAACGATTGTCTTCGGGATATCGAGAACATTTTGAAGCAATGTATCATTCCAAGCCTGGCGCGCAACTTCACGCAGGACTTTGTATTTAAGGTGTTGTACTTTTGTATCAAATTTTCTCATATCCCATTCTCCTTAGAAATAAATAACCTTGATTCTTTTGCCCATTTTTTTAAGACACGCCGATAATTCCTCGACCAAATTCATTTTGATATTGAAATTTATCGGCAAATCGGGGTTTTGATGTGCGGGGTTGACTGCGCGCCCGACAAAAAAGTTTATATCGGTGGCTTCCTCGAAAAGCAAACGGCAAATGAGCGAAGCGCCGTCGCGGTGGAAACTCCATTCTTCATATTTTTCATTGCCGTCAAGATAATCTTTTGCATATTGCAAAACCTTGTTGACGGTTATGACGCCCTCGGTCACAAGGTCGACGCCCTCGATTTCGGCAATCGGAGGAACATCGGATTTTTCAAACGACAAGCTGGCTTTCACGGGTTTGTGAAGGTATTTTGCGGCAATCGACGAAGTTGTTCCGCCGCAGACAATATGCTTGCCCTCTTTCGAGAAGAAAAGCGACATCATACGGTTGCAGTCGTCTCGGTTTGACGGAGGACCGAAAAGCATATTCATCGGCACACGCTTGCATATTCGCACAACACACGCCGTTGCGTCATCGCCCGGGTGGCCACCGTAGAGTTTATTGCACTCGTCGACCAAAATCGTGGAAAGGGTTTTGGCGGTGTATCCGACCGGCGCCATTGATTCCATAAACGAAGCAATGTCATCTCTTTTCCAGCCGAAATTATACGCCGTTCCTATTCCGGCGTGCGGGCAGCCGTCGCTCATTGCGATAAAAATATCCTTTTCGCGCAAACTGATGACCGATTTATAAATCGTTTTGCCACCGATATTCATTTCGGTTTTGGGGTAATCAAACAACGCGTCGTCACGAATCATAATGATTTGCGGATTGTCATACTGAATGAGTTCCGCCGTGTCGTTATCAATCAAATGTATTATAGTAAAAGTCGAATAAGCGACCCCGCGCACCGAGCAGACAGGCAGCGTTGCGGCAATGGTGCTGACACATTCTTCAAGTTCAAGCCCCTCCGACATCATTGTGGAAATGATTTTTGAGGTGAGCGTTGAGAGAATACTGGCTTTCACGCCGCTGCCGAGACCGTCCGCCAACACGATAACAGTTGAGTTATCGTCCTGCTCAATGACATCAATATGGTCACCGCAAAGTTGTTCGCCGTCGTGATTTATGCTTTTATATCCGATATCGGCACACAAGTCATTCATCGGCAATCGACTCCTTAAGTTTCGTGAGCGCAATTTTGGTTTCGGCGGCGGTCTCGCCGAGAAGCGAAGCGATTTCCTGAACAATTCGCATCTGCTTGTCGACAACCTTGTCTGCCACCTCAACCGTCTGACGGCTGATTTTTTCTTTCTTTTCGCGTTCTTTTTCCTCGTCGGTCACATCACGCATAATGCAGATAAGCAACCTTGACTCACGGTCGTGAACGACGGTCTGCTCAACATAGCGTTTGTATTCGGCAAGGTATTCGCGCTGATTGAAGACCTCTCTGCCCGTTTTGAGAACATTCATAAAAACGGTGGGGTCAAGTATTCTGATTACACGGTCGCCGAGCACATCGGACGCCGAGCGGATATTCATAATCTCCCTTGCGGCGGCGTTTATCTGCTGAACTTCAAGTTCTTCGTTGAGCACAATAAGCCCGTTCGGGGTGTTTTTGACGATTGTGTCGGAAAAACTCTCCGCCTTGTCCTTAAGATAAGGCAGGCACATTGAAATTTCGGCTTTGCCCTGGAAAATAGCAACCGCCTTTTCGCGGCAGGTATTATATCCGCAAGAGCCGCAATTGAGTTCCTGACTCGGTTTGAATTTGCCCATCTGGCGCAAAATCGAACTGATTTCAGCCTCGGACGGAATCTGGGAACGCAATTTGATAAACTCAAATTCTTTTTTAAGCGTGACCATATCGGGCTGCTCGACGGGGAAATCGTGTTTTCCGGCAAAATGGTCGACCGCCGCATAGTCCTTAACGGGTGAGCGGTGATGTTTTTCCATTACCGGTCCGCCGATACAACTGCCGATACAAGCCGACATCTCGATGAAACAGTGGTGAATATTGCCCTCGTCAATATCTTTGAGCGAAGCAATGCAATTGTCAACCCCGTCAATCGCCATATAGGTATAATCGTCCGTGTCGCACGCCATTGTTTTGAGAATTCCGCCGACAGTGGGGAAAAATCTTGCGCGGCTGTTATCGTTTTTCACGATATTCTTTTCAAGTTCGATATTTTCGGACTTGAGCCAAGCGGTCAGTTCATCAAAAGTCAGCACCGCGTCAACAATGCCCTCATAGTGTTCCGCTTCGTCTTTTTTTGCAACGCACGGCCCGATAAACACGCATTTTGCGTCAGGGTGGCGGCGTTTAATGTCCTTGCAATGTGCCTGCATAGGCGACAAAACATCGGCAAGATATTGTAAATCCTGCGGAAAATATTTTTGTATGAGCAAATTGACCGAATGGCAACAGGAAGATATAAGTATATCGGGTTTATCTTCTTTGAGCATTCTTTCATATTCGTTTTTGACGATGGTTGCGCCCACGGCGGTTTCTTCGACACCGGCAAACCCGAGTTTTTTGAGCGCTGCGTCCATTGATTTAATGCCGACGCCGTCATAATTCGCGATGAAAGAAGGCGCAATACTCACAAAAACAGGGGCGCCGCTTTGAAGCAGAACTCTGACTTTTTCGGTCTCGTCGACAACCTCTTTTGCATTTTGCGGACAAACGACAAAGCACTGACCGCACACAATGCACTCATTTCCGATTATGTGCGCCTGATTTCCCGAAAAACGGATAGATTTAACGGGGCAGTGCCTGATACATTTATAGCAATTTTTGCAGTTTGATTTTTTAAGCGTTAAACAATTCGGCATTGATTACACCTCTTCGGATTTCTCAATGTGGCTTAAAACATTTTTTTGAAAAAAATCATCAAATGTTTCGGGGATTATGCCGGTGTAAATTTCATCGTCCACCTGAATGGTGACGCCTGTGCGGTTGCACTTGCCTATGCAAAAACTGCCGGACAGGGTTATCTTATCCTGAAGACCCCGTTCTTCAATGGCTTTTTGCATTTTTTCGGCTATTTTTTCAGAGCCTTTGAGATGGCAACTGCTGCCGACGCAAATTTGTATATTCATTTAAGTCACGCCTTTGCGAGTATCTCTTTTTCAAAAAATTCATCAACGGAATCAGGTGTTACGGAATGGAATGTGTCGCCGACGGTGACACAAACACCCTCCTGACATCTGCCCATACAGAAAGTTCCGCCGAGTTCAACTTTGTCGGAAAGGGCGTTTTCGTGAATAAGATATTGGAGTCTTTCAACAACTTGTCTTGAGCCTTTAATGTGGCAGGATGAGCCGATACATACGGTTACTTTCATACTTTAATCTCCGTTCTGCCGCTATATACAGAAATAAGCCGTAATATCCCCGAATAGCGGCACTCAGGGATTAAAACGGTTTGTTTTCGTGTGGCGGGCAAGCGGCAAACCGCCGGGTCTGCCGCTCACTCACATGACCGCCGCTTGCGGCGGCAGCCTGTTACTGATTTTGCTTTTTGGAATATATCACGCAAATATCCGCTTATTCGTAGTCGACAACATCGACCCAGCTGAGCAGGAACTCACGCTCTTTTTCATTGCCGGCAACCGACTGAGAAGCGGCAACAATAGGCATCCATTTCTGAACATACTGCTTAGCGGTGTTGCTCTTTTTGCAGAAAATGTCAAGATATTCCTTGGCGCCTTCAATGTCACCCTGCAGCCAGAAAAGAAGATAAGTTCTGGCAACATCGGCAGAAGCATTTCCCTGTGTTGCGTGTGACCAGTCGATAATATAGGGTGTTCCGTCTTTTGTGACGATAATGTTCGACGGGTTGAAGTCGCCGTGGCAGACTTTGTTGTGTTTCGGCATACCCTCAAGACGGGTGTGAAGGTCATAACGTGTGGTCGCGTCGAGGTCTGCCATACTTATTTTGCGATTCATCTTGTCTTTAAGTTTGTTGAGCAGCGGGCAGGTCTTTGACTGGACCAAAAGCTGAAGGTCAACAAACATTTCAAGATATTCCTTTTTCTTTTCGGGGTTTTCTTCCATAAGCTGAGCCAGGGTTTTGCCTTCAATGAAATCGGAAATAATTGCCCATTTTCCGTCAATCACGGTAACGCCGTGGATTTTCGGAATATTAAGACCGGTTTCCTCAATCCTTGCCTGATTGAGCGCTTCGTTGAGGACATTTGCTTTTGAATAATCCTCATTGAAAACTTTGATACATTTATCACCGTCGCGGTAAACTGTTTTGTCGTTCCTGACTGCGATTACTCTGTCCAAATTCATAAAATCTTCCTCCTTACAGATTTTTGTTTATGCCGTTTTTAGCTCTGCGGAATGCCTGTTTTATATCAGTTTTGTCAACCTTGCCGCCAAACTGATTTTCGTCGGGCATATCAGCGTCTTCGAGCTTTTTGCCATAGTATGCGTTGAGGTACATCTGTTTGATTTCGCTCATCAGCGGATAACGGGGGTTAGCGCCGGTGCACTGGTCGTCGAATGCCTGTTCGGTCATTGTGTCAAGTCTGTCAAGGAAGTCTTTTTCGTCCGGAACATAATCTTTGATTGTCGGTTTAATGCCGATTTTAACCTTGAGTTCGTCAATCGCTTTGATAAGGTTTTCAACCTTTTCTTTATCGGTCTTGCCGCCGAGCCCGAGATAATCGGCAACTTCGGCATAACGCTCCATGGTGTGCGGGTGGTCATACTGCGGGAAAGTACCCATTTTAACGGGTGTTTCGGCAGAATTAAAGCGGATTACTTCATCAAGCATAAGCGCGTTGGCAATTCCGTGCGGAATGTGATGGAAAGCGCCGAGTTTGTGAGCCATTGAGTGGCACACGCCGAGGAACGCGTTTGCAAACGCCATACCTGCCATTGTTGCCGCATTTGCCATCTTTTCACGGGCAATCGGGTCGTGCGGACCGTCGTTATAAGCGCGCGGCAAATATTCAAAAATAGTCTTGATTGAGCGAAGCGCCAAACCGTCGGTATAGTCTGTCGCCATCATTGAAGCGTACGCCTCAAGGCAGTG
This sequence comes from bacterium, assembly GCA_963611445.1. GTDB lineage: Bacteria > Bacillota > Clostridia > Oscillospirales > Acutalibacteraceae > CAVALG01. The sequence continues at coordinate 2,227 of CAVDRT010000227.1, read as the reverse complement.
GCTGACAGCGTCGATACCGGAAGCGGCGGTAAGTCCTTTCGGTGCGGTCATATGGAAGTCGGCGTCGACAATTGCCATCTTCGGAAGAAGTTCATAATCGGCAAGCGGATATTTAACGCCTGATTTTTCATCGGTGATAACCGCAAACGGAGTAACTTCGGAGCCTGTACCGGCAGAGGTCGGAACCGCGATGAAATAAGCCTTTTCGCCCATTTTGGGGAATGTGTAAATTCTCTTGCGGATATCGCAGAAACGCATTGCCATATCCATAAAGTCGGCTTCGGGGTGTTCATAAAGAACCCACATAATCTTGCCGGCGTCCATTGCGGAGCCGCCGCCGAGAGCGATAATGCAGTCAGGCTCAAATGCCGCCATCTGTTTTGCGCCTTCTTTTGCGCAAGCCAAAGTCGGGTCCGGAGCAACATCAAAGAATGTGGTGTGCTGAATTCCCATTTCATCAAGTTTGTCGGTTATCGGTTTTGTGTAACCGTTGTGATACAGGAAACTATCCGTAACAATGAAGGCTTTCTTCTTGCCCATAACGGTTTTGAGCTCATCAAGAGCAACCGGCAGGCAGCCTTTTTTGATATAAACCTTTTCAGGCGCTCTGAACCAAAGCATATTCTCTCTCCTCTCGGCAACTGTTTTAATGTTCAAAAGATGTTTGACACCGACATTTTCGCTCACGCTGTTGCCGCCCCAAGAGCCGCAGCCCAAGGTGAGAGACGGACGGAGCTTGAAGTTGTAGAGGTCGCCGATACCGCCCTGAGAAGACGGGGTGTTGACGAGAATACGGCAGGTTTTCATACGCTCGGAGAATTCTTTGATTTTCTCGGTTTCCTTAACGGCGTCAAGATAAATCGAAGATGTGTGACCGTAGCCGCCGTCGGCAATTAACTGTTCGGCTTTCTTGAAGGCATCTTCAATGTTTTCCGCCTTGTACATTGCGAGGACCGGAGAAAGTTTTTCGTGCGCGAATTCTTCCGAAATGTCAACGCTTTCAACTTCACCTATTAAGATTTTTGTGTCTTCGGGCACTTTAACACCTGCGAGACCCGCAATTGTCACCGGTTTCTGACCGACGATTTTAGCGTTGAGCGCGCCGTTGATGATTATAGTCTTTCTGACTTTTTCGGTTTCGTCCGGTTTTAAGAAGTAGCAGCCTCTCTTTGCGAACTCGGTTTTCACCGCGTCATATACATTTTTATGAACGATAACAGACTGCTCGGAAGCGCAAATCATACCGTTATCGAAAGTTTTTGAATGGATAATCGAGTTGACAGCCAAAAGAATGTCGGCGGTTTCGTCGATGATTGCCGGTGTGTTTCCGGCGCCGACGCCGAGGGCGGGCTTTCCGCTTGAATAAGCGGCTTTAACCATTCCGGGGCCGCCGGTTGCGAGGATTATATCGGACTCTTTCATAAGAAGATTGGTCATATCAAGGCTCGGAATATCAATCCAGGCGATAATTCCTTCGGGAGCCCCCGCTTTAACGGCAGCGTCAAGAACAACTTTTGCCGCTGCAATTGTAGATTTCTTTGCTCTCGGGTGCGGGCTTATGATGATACCGTTGCGGGTTTTAAGAGCGATAAGAGTTTTGAAGATTGCGGTTGAAGTCGGGTTTGTGGTCGGAATAACCGCGCCGATAACGCCGATAGGCTCAGCAATTTTTTTGAGACCGTAAGCCTTGTCTTCTTCAATAACGCCGCAGGTTTTTGTGTCGCGGTAAGCGTTGTAGATATATTCCGAAGCAAAGTGATTTTTGATTACCTTGTCTTCAACAACGCCCATTCCGGTTTCTTCGACGGCGAGTTTCGCAAGCGGTATTCTCTCTTTGTTTGCGGCAGTGGCGGCAGCCAGGAAGATTTTGTCGACCTGCTCTTGGGTGTAGGTTGCGAATTTCTTCTGCGCTTCCCTCACCGAAGCAATGGTCGCTTCCAGTGCTTCAACACTGTCAACGATGTGTTCCTTGTTGTTTTTCATATTGAGTCCTCCTCGTTAGGTTTGTTGGTTTGTTTGTGTTTATTGTTATTGATTTATAAGCAAATTAAGGTGCGCAAGCGACAGCGCAAGGTTTTCCTGCCTCAGTGCAACCGAGTCGGGCACTTTGAGATTGACGGGAGCGAAACTCCAAATGGCGGAAATTCCGTTTTTGAGCATTTCGTCGCAAGCACTTTGCGCCGAATTTTCGGGAACGGTGATAATTCCGATTTTGACATCATTAAGC
>CAVDRT010000226.1:0-2066 GCA_963611445.1 bacterium | reverse complement strand
ACCGCCATAATATATTGTGTGAGGTCATTTGTGCCTATGCTGAAAAATTCGACCTCTTTGGCAAGCGACGGTGCAATCAAAACCGCTGCCGGAGTTTCAATCATAACGCCAAGTTTGATTTCGCCTATCGTCTCCCCTTTTTCCGACAGTCTTTGTTTTTCACTGAAATATATTTCTTTAAACTGTCTGACCTCTTCCAATTCTGTCACAAGCGGTATCATAATCCCGATTTTCCCGAAAGCAGACGCTCTTAAAATTGCCCTTAACTGCGAACGCAGGATTTCCTCGTGCTTTAGGGCGTATCTTATGCCCCGAAGCCCCAAAAACGGGTTTTCTTCGGGCGCTATATCGTCAAGGCAGCGAAGCTTTTTGTCACCGCCGACATCAAGCGTTCTGATGATTACCTCTCTGTCCTCAAAAGTGAGCACCGCTTTTTTGTAATTTTCGAATTGTTCCTCTTCCGTCGGAATTGATTCGGCTTCGGTGAACAGAAATTCCGTTCTGAAAAGTCCGACTCCCTCTCCGCCGCTGTCGGCTGCCAGATATGCCTCGGCAGAACTGCCGATATTACATAAAACCTGCTTTTTCACTCCGTCTGCCGTCAATGTCGGACGGTTTTTAAACAATTCGTTTTGTTTTTCCTCTTCTTGCACGCGCCGCGCCTTGGACTGATATTTCTTTTCCTCTTCGGCGCTCGGCGACGGAATAACGACGCCGTCCAATCCGTCAACAATAACGCGCTCACCGTTTTTTAATTTTTTTGTAATGTCATTAACGCTCAAAACCGCCGGCAGTCCCATTGCCCTTGCAAGAATAGCAAAATGTGATGTTGCACCGCCTTCAGCCGTGACTACGGCGGTAATATTATCACCAATCATCGAAGCGTCGGTCGGGGTGAGTTCCTCTGCAACAAGAACGGTGCCGTCGGGGAATTTCGAGAAATCCGAAACGGCATTTCCGAGCAGTTGCGACAAAATCCCGTTTTTAACATCTCTGACATCGGCGGCTCTTTCCATTGTTCTCTCATCTCCCGATGAAAGAAAAGCGTTTTCGAAAACATCACACACATCTGAAATTGCCTTTTCGGCACTGCAACCTTTTTTTATTTTTTTTCGGGTTTCGGACTGCATATAAGGGTCCTTTATCATCAAAATATGCCCTTCGATTATTTTCGCGCGGCTGTCATCTGCGTTTTTCTTAATGTGCGCCGCGTTTTTTTGCATATTTTCGCAAAATCTGTCTACCGCATCATCAAATCTTTTGATTTCACGCTCAGAGTCAGAAGTCTTTAAATTTTTAACCTCCATATTTTTTTCTTCAATTATTTGGACAGTACCGATACCGATACCGCCGGAAACCGCAAGTCCTTTAAGCATTTCATTGCCCGCTTTCAAACTTATTCTCCAAGACCCGATTCAATCAGTTCCACTGCCTTTCGGAGCGCCTCATTCTCATCGGGTCCATCGCAAATTATTTCTATTTCATCTCCGCATTTAATGGCAGCTGCAATGATATTCATAAGGCTTTTTCCGTCAATTTTTTTGCCGCCGTGAACAATAGTTATATCGGAATTGAATTTCCCCATTTCTGCCGCAAACATACCGGCAGGACGCATATGAAACCCTTCGCTGTTTACGAGTTTAATTTTCTTTGATATCATTTTGTTTCTCCTTTCGCACCCGAATACATTGCAGGTTTTTTCTTTAAAATGCCGAGAAGCAATGTGGATACGAGCGAGCCGATTATCAGTGAAAGCAAGTAAAATCCTCTGTTACCCACAACCGCAAAAACAAATATTCCGCCGTGGGGCGCCATAAGTGTACACCTGAAGGCCATTGAAAGCGCGCCCGCAACCGCCGAGCCGACAACACAGGAGGGGATTACGCGCAGCGGGTCTGCGGCGGCATAAGGAATCGCACCCTCGGTTATAAAGCTAAGACCCATTATATAATTTACAGGCCCGTTTTTTATTTCTTCGGCAGTGAATTTTGATTTAAAAAGCGTTGTTGCAAGCGCAATTGCAATCGGCGGAGTCATTCCGCCAATCATAACAGCCGCCATAATAT
>CAVDRT010000225.1:0-2123 GCA_963611445.1 bacterium | reverse complement strand
CAAAACCGAAAATGTGATGTATTACACCTATAATGATGTTTTCGCCGCGTCGGGGATTGTTTTGAGAAATGAAATTTTGGTGAAATCCGACGCCGTCGGAACATTGAGTTTTGACACGGAACAGGGCACCCGCGTTGCAAAAGGCGGCACCATTGCTTCGGTTTATCCCTCAGCCGCGGCGATTGACGCAAAGGCGAAAATCAAGGAACTTGACAGCCGAATTGCGCTTCTTTCCGCTGCCGGAAACAATTCTTACAATGCGTCCGACCTTGAAACGGTCGACCAAAACATAACAAACGACCTTTTGGAATATTTAAGGCAAACTTCAAGGGGGAAGTTATCGGACGCGGCGGACGAACGCGCCGCACTTGAAAAAGATATGAACAGAAAACCGATAATTACCGGGAAACAAACAAGTTACAGCGAACTCATCACGGCGCTTACAAATGAAAAAGCGTCGCTTGAATCCACGGTCGGCAATCCGAGCGCGCAAATCACCGCGCCCGAAAGCGGATATTTCATTTCGGGAACGGACGGTTATGAAAACGCCGCCGACCTCACGAAACTTGATGAAATAACGCCGCAAAAACTCAAAGACCTCAAGCCGCAAAGCGTTGACAGTTCCTATATCGGAAAAATCGTTTCGGATTATAAATGGTATATCGCGGCGCTCATTCCGCTTGATAAATCGGTTGATATGCAAAAGGGCGATGTCGTTAAAATCGACACGGGGCTTGCCGACACGGGCGAAATGTCAGCCACCGTCCAATCAGTTAACCGCGGAAACAAGGGTGAGGACGCCGCTGTGATATTTTCCTGCGAGAATATGAACAGCGAACTCGCCGAAATCAGGAATATTTCATTTAACATTATAAACAAGACATATTCGGGGCTGAGGGTCAGCACCAAAGCGCTTAGAATAAAAAACGGTGAAAAAGGCGTTTATGTCCTCTCGGGGCAGGAAGTCAAATTCAGAAAAGTCACCGTGCTTTATTCGGGCGAGAGTTTTATCATATGCAAAAAAGAGACCGACGGAGACGACCGTCTCAAGCTTTATGACGAAGCGGTCGTTGCCGGGAAAAATCTTTATGACGGCAAGGTCGTGAAATAGTTTTTCGCGAAATCCGGTTTGAAAGGTGAGATATATGGACGAAAAAAAACAACATCTTCTTGAAAATTTGGCGGAAATCAGAGAAAACATCGAAATTGCGGCAAAAAAATCGGGGCGCACAGCCGACGAAATCACACTTCTTGCCGCAACCAAAACCGTGTCGCCGGAACTCATAAATTTTGCAATTGAAAACGGCGTCGACTTCATCGGCGAAAACAGAGTTCAGGAAATGCTTTCAAAGGACGATGACATTCTCCCCTCGGCTCACCGCCATTTTATCGGCCATCTGCAAACCAACAAGGTCAAGGATATTATATGCCGCGTGGAAATGATTGAATCGGTCCATTCCCTGAAACTCGCCGCCGAAATCTCGAAACAGGCGGTCAAAGCGCAAAAAACAACAGACATTTTGCTTGAAATCAACATCGGAAACGAAGAAAGTAAATCGGGCTTTTTGAAAGAAGAAACCGAAAAAGCGGTTGAAGAAATCTCCAAAATGGACGCCGTTTGCATTAAAGGACTTATGTGCATACCGCCGATTTGCGAAAATCCCGAAAAAAACCGTGAATATTTTGCACAAATGCGCAAACTGTTTATTGACATTGGGGCAAAAAAATCGGATAATGTTAATATGAAGTTTTTGTCTATGGGTATGTCGGCAGACTATGCCGAGGCAATTGAAGAAGGCGCAAATATCGTCCGAATCGGAACGGCGCTTTTCGGCAGCAGAAATTACACAAAATAAACACATTTTATAAATATTAAAGGAGAATTTGAAAATGGGACTTATGGATAAACTCAAAGACCTTATCACAACCGAAGAGGATTATGATGAGGACGATGAACTCGTTGCGGAAAACGAAAGACCGGAGCGCCGCGAAGAGCCTGCGGAACAGCCGAAAGCAAAAAAGGAACCGATAGCCGCTCCGTTTTCTTCCGAAAAACGCAACAAATATGTCAACATCAGCGCGACAACCCAGGTCCAGGTTGTGCTTGTGAAACCCGAAAGGTT
>CAVDRT010000224.1:0-7363 GCA_963611445.1 bacterium | reverse complement strand
GTATAAATCGGCGCCAATTCGTGCTGTGCGGGCGCCACTTCGTTATGTTCGGTTTTTGCAAGAATACCGAGTTTCCAAAGTTCTTCGTTAAGGTCAGCCATAAATTCGGCAACTCTCGGTTTGATAACGCCGAAGTAGTGGTCGTTCATTTCCTGACCTCTCGGAGCTTTTGCGCCGAAAAGCGTGCGTCCGGTATAAATAAGGTCGGGGCGTTTATCGAACATTTTTCTGTCAACAAGGAAATATTCCTGTTCGGGTCCGACCGAAGTGCGAACGCATTTGACATCGGTTTTGCCGAAAAGGCGAAGAATTCTCAAAGCCTGACGGTTGAGCGCTTCCATTGAACGGAGAAGAGGCGTCTTTTTGTCAAGTGCTTCGCCGCCGTAGGAACAAAACGCGGTCGGAATACAAAGTGTTTTTCCTTTAATAAAGGCGTATGATGTCGGGTCCCAGGCGGTGTAGCCTCTGGCTTCAAATGTAGCCCTCAGTCCGCCCGACGGGAAGGACGAGGCGTCCGGCTCGCCTTTGACAAGTTCTTTTCCCGAAAACTCCATCAATACTCTGCCGTCGTTGGAGGGTGTGATGAAACTGTCGTGTTTTTCGGCGGTGATTCCGGTCAGCGGCTGGAACCAGTGGGTGTAGTGGGTTGCGCCGTTCTGCACTGCCCAGTCCTTCATTGCGGTCGCCACTGCATTGGCGAGTGAAATGTCAATTTCTGCGCCTTCATCAATAGTCTTTTTAAGACTTTTATAAGTATCTGATGAAAGATGCGCTTTCATTACACGGTCATCAAAGACCAGGCTGCCGAAATATTCGGGTACGGTTTTCATACAAAACTCTCCTTTTCAAATTTTTCTGAATATAAAACAAAAAAGACAAGGGCGTCAAAGAGATTGCTCTCTAAGACGCCTTTGCCTTATCTTGTTTCGCATTATACACCCCGAAAAACGGTTTGTCAACCCCCTTTTTGAAATTTTTTTCGCGGTTTTTCGACAAAAGCACAAAAATTTCAAAACATTCATTGACAATTGCACAAGCGTGTGATAATATATCAAGTAATGAGCAAAGGCGTTCATTTTGGGAGAAAGTGTTTCTCCCCGAATGAATTCCTTTGCTTTTTTATTTTCATTATATACGAAAGGATTTGGACATTATGAAAAAAGAAGGTCAAATACGAATCCCGTCGGGCTGCGCAATTTCCGCCGTTATTTCAAGAGACGGAAAAAGAATGACCGGCGAAAAAATCGTTGAAAGTATGAAACCTATGCACGACCGCTCAAACGGACTCGGCGGCGGTTTTGCGGCATACGGAATTTATCCGGAATATAAAGATTTTTATGCTCTGCATCTTTTTTATGATGACAGAGAGTCAAGAAAAGCGTGTGAAGACTTTTTGGAAGACCGTTTTGAAATTGTGATGTCGGAGCCTATTCCGACGCGCAAGATCCCCTCAATAACCGACGAGCCCATAATATCGCGGTATTTTGTTGCGCCTCTCGGCTCGGTTTTGCGTGCGGCGCAGCTTGACGAAAAAGAATATGTTGCCAGAATGGTTATGAAAATAAACACCGAAATCGAAGGCGCATATGTCTTTTCGAGCGGCAAAAATATGGGTGCTTTCAAGGCAGTCGGTTTTCCCGAAGATGTCGGCGCGTTTTATAAACTTGACGAATATGAAGGTTATTGTTGGACGGCACACGGCAGATACCCGACCAACACCCCCGGTTGGTGGGGCGGCGCACACCCGTTTGCGCTTTTGGATTATTCGGTTGTTCACAACGGCGAAATTTCTTCTTATGACGCAAACCGCCGTTTTATTGAAATGTTCGGCTATAAATGCACGCTCCAAACCGACACGGAAGTTATCACCTATATAATGGACTTTCTCATTCGCCGCCGTGGGCTGACGCCGGAAGAAGCCGCCTCGGTCATCGCGGCGCCGTTTTGGAGCACGATTGACAAAAAACCCGACGCCGAGCGCAGCCGCCTTGATTATTTCAGAACTGTGTATTCAAGTTTGCTCGTGACGGGACCGTTTTCAATAGTTCTCGGTTACACGGGCGGGCTTATGGCGCTCAACGACCGGCTGAAACTTCGCAGTATGGTTGTGGGAGAAAAGGATGACAAAGTATTTATCGCAAGTGAAGAAGCCGCAATCAGAACAATGGAGCCCGACGCCGAAAATATTTACGCTCCGTCGGGCGGAGAACCCGTTGTGGTCAAAGTTAAGGAGGGCTTTTAAGTTATGGGTGTTGAATTTTTTTATCCGGAATTTGAGGTTGTCCGCAATAACGACCGCTGCATTCGCTGCCGCGTGTGTGAAAGACAATGTTCAAACGAAGTTCATTATTATAATGAAGAAAACGATGTTATGCTGGCGGATGAATCCAAATGCGTCAACTGCCAGCGCTGTGTTTCCCTTTGCCCGACAAGGGCGCTCAAAATCGTGAAAAGCGATTGCCGTATCCGCGAAAACGCAAACTGGCAGGACGACACTGTTAAAGAAATTTATAAACAGGCAAACAGCGGCGGCGTTCTGCTTTCATCAATGGGCAACCCGAAACCGCTGCCCGTTTATTGGGATAAAATCCTCATCAATGCGTCTCAGGTCACAAATCCGTCCATTGACCCGTTGAGAGAGCCGATGGAGACCCGCGTGTTCCTCGGCAAAAAGCCTACTGATATTCACCGCCTGCCCGACGGCTCGATCGACACAAAACTCCCGCCCCAGCTTGAACTTTCAATGCCTGTTATGTTCTCGGCGATGAGTTACGGCTCGATAAGTTACAACGCGCACAAGAGTTTGGCGCTTGCGGCAAGTGAACTCGGAATTTACTATAACACGGGTGAAGGCGGACTTCACGAAGACTTTTATGTCTACGGTCCCAACACGATTGTTCAGGTAGCCTCGGGCCGTTTCGGCGTGCACAAAGATTACCTCGAAGCCGGCGCCGCAGTTGAAATCAAAATGGGTCAGGGTGCAAAGCCCGGAATCGGCGGACATCTTCCAGGCACCAAAATCGTGGGCGATGTTTCAAGGACAAGAATGATTCCCGAAGGCTCAGACGCCATTTCCCCTGCGCCGCACCACGACATTTACTCAATTGAAGACTTAAGGCAGCTTGTTTTCTCGCTCAAAGAAGCGACGGAATATAAAAAACCGATTATCGTTAAGGTCGCGGCGGTTCACAACATTGCCGCAATTGCAAGCGGCATTGCGAGAAGCGGCGCGGACATCATAGCGATTGACGGTTTCCGCGGCGGAACGGGAGCCGCGCCGACCCGAATCCGCGATAATGTCGGAATACCGATTGAACTTGCTTTGGCGGCAGTCGACACAAGACTGCGCGAAGAAGGAATCAGAAACAATGTTTCGCTCGTGGTCGGCGGCAGTATCAGAAGCGCTTCGGACATAGTCAAGGCAATCGCCCTCGGAGCGGACGCCTGCTATGTTGCCACTGCGGCGCTTTTGGCGCTCGGCTGCCACCTTTGCAGAACATGTCAAACGGGCAAATGCAACTGGGGCATTGCAACACAGCGTCCCGAACTTGTGAAAAGGCTTAACCCCGAAATAGGCAGCCGCCGCCTTGTGAATTTGATGACAGCTTGGCGGCATGAAATTATGGAACTTATGGGCGGTATGGGTATCAACTCGATTGAAGCACTCAAGGGTAACCGACTGATGCTGCGCGGCGTCGGGCTTACTGAAAAAGAACTTGAGATACTCGGCATTTCGCACGCCGGAGAATAAGGAGAGCGTTACAATATGAAAAGAGTATATGTAAATGAAGACTGGTGTCTCGGGTGCCATCTTTGCGAATATAACTGCGCCTTTGCAAATTCGGGAATGAAAAATATGGCGCTGGCGCTCAAAGGCAAAAAAATTCATCCGAGAATACGGGTTGAGGACGACGGCAGAATAACCTACGCCGTTTCGTGCCGACACTGCACCGACCCGATTTGTGTCAAAAGCTGCATTTCGGGCGCACTTTCCAAAAAAGACGATGCCGTGGTGATTGACAAAACGAAGTGCATCGGCTGTTTGACCTGCGTTTTGGTCTGCCCGTACGGCGCGATTTCCGAGAGTGAGCAGGGCGTCGCGCAAAAATGCGAACTCTGCCTTCAAAATTCGTGCGGCGAGCCCGCCTGCGTTAAAGGCTGCCCAAACCGTGCAATAGTATATGAAGAGAGGGGCTGACAAAATGAAAAATTATGTTATAATCGGCAACGGAGTTGCAGCAGCCGGCTGTATTGAGGGAATCAGAAGCCGCGACGCCGAAACCCCGATAACCGTTGTGTCCGAAGAAAACCGCGCGGTTTATTGCCGCCCCCTTATTTCTTATTATATGGAGGGCAAGACCGACCTTAAAAAAATGATGTACAGACCCGAAGATTTTTATGAAAAAAACGGCTGCCGTGTAATTTACGGCGAAAGAGCGCAAAAAATTGACCCCGAGAAAATGACCGTCACGCTGTCAAACGGCGAAACGCTTCCGTACAGCGAACTTTGCACAGCAACAGGCTCTTCTCCCTTTGTGCCGCCGTTTGAGGGGCTCGACACCGTCCGTAATAAATTTTCGTTTATGACTGTCGACGACACTTTGGCGCTCGAAAAAGCGCTGACCCCGGACGCCCGTGTTCTTATCGTGGGCGCAGGACTTATCGGTCTTAAATGTGCCGAGGGAATAAAAAACCGTGTCGGCAGTATCACGGTTTGCGATTTGGCACCGAGAATACTTTCAAGCATATTTGACGATGAATGTGCCGAAATTATGCAAAAACACCTTGAAGAACACGGCATTGAATTTATGCTTTCCGACACTGCCGAAAAATTCGACGGCACAAAAGCATTTATGAAAAGCGGAAAAACCGTGCGATTTGATATTTTGGTGCTCGCGGTCGGCGTGAGGGCAAACACCTCTCTCATCAAAGACGCCGGCGGTGAAACGAACAGGGGCATTTTGGTTGACGAACATATGAAAACCACGCTTCCGCACATTTATTCCGCAGGCGACTGCACCGAGGGTCTTGACATTTCTTTGGGGCAAAAAAGGGTGCTTGCCATTATGCCGAACGCCTATATGGGCGGCAAAGTGAGCGGTGCAAATATGGCAGGCGGCGATGAAAAGTTCGACAACGCAATCCCGATGAACTCCATTGGATTTTTCGGTCTGCACGCAATGACAGCGGGAAGTTATTTTGATGACTCCGAAGGCGGCGAGTTTTACAAAGAAAAGGGCGAAAAAAGCATTAAAAAACTCTATAAAAAGGATGGCATGCTCACCGGTTTCATTTTAATCGGGAACACCGAAAGGGCAGGAATTTACACTTCGCTTATCAGAAATCGGGTGCCGCTTGACACTGTTTCCTATGAAATGTTGAAAAAAAGCCCGACTTTTGCCGCATTTTCGAAAGATTATCGTGGAAAAAAACTTGGAGGTGTGGTATAATATGACCGAAATAGATGCAAAAGGTTTGGATTATACGGTTCTGAATGAGCGAGTCCGCCAATCTGCGGGCGATATTGTTCTTCAAAATGTTTTGGGACAGCGTTTTATAGCCGCAGGCGCCGGTGACCGAAAAATCACAATAAACGGCGTTCCCGGTAATGCTCTCGGCGCATATTTGAACGGCGCAAAAATTTTTGTCGACGGAAACGCGCAGGACGCGGTCGGCGACACAATGAACGACGGCGAAATAGTTGTTAACGGAAACATCGGTGACGCGGCAGGTTACGCAATGCGCGGCGGCAAAATATTCGTCAAAAAAAACGCGAGCTACCGTGCAGGCATTCATATGAAAGCCTATAAGGATAAGTCGCCGCTTTTGGTAATCGGCGGAACGGCAGGCAGTTTCCTCGGGGAATATCAAGCGGGCGGCACAATCATTGTGCTGGGACTTGAGTGCGGGGACAGACCGATTGTCAGCAATTTCCCCTCAACCGGTATGCACGGCGGCAAAATGTTTTTGCGCTCCCGCTGTGAAAAAATCAAGTTTCCCGTCGGTGTGACGGCAGAGAAAGCGACAGAGGACGACCTCAAAGAGATTAAAGACCACGTTGAACATTTCTGCCGTTTGTTCGGATATGACGCGAAAGAAATTTTAAATTCTCCGTTCACGGTTGTAACACCGGACAGCAAAAGCCCTTATAAGCAAATGTATGTTGCTAACTGACAGTTTTCGAAAGAAGGTGCGTTTATGAAATATTCGGCGCAAGAGGTAATTCAATTTGTTGAGGAAGAAGATGTCAAATTCATACGCCTGGCTTTTTGCGATGTCAACGGAAAACAGAAAAACATCTCGATAATGCCCGGCGAGCTTCGCCGCGCGTTCACCGACGGCATTGCTTTTGACGGCTCCGCAATTGACGGTTTCGGCGAAGATTTTCATTCGGACCTTTTTTTGCACCCCGACCCGTCGACGCTTGCCATTCTTCCCTGGCGGCCCGAACACGGGCGTGTTGTGAGAATGTTCTGCACGGTGAAAAAGCCGGACGGAACGGTTTTTGAAAATGACACGAGAAGCATTTTGAAAGACGCGGTGAAATATGCCAAAGACAAGGGCTATTCATTCGCGTTTGGCTCTGAAATCGAGTTTTATCTTTTCAAACTTGACGAGAACGGAAAACGCACTCTGGAGCCTTATGATGACGCAGGTTATATGGACATTGCGCCCGACGACAAGGGTGAAAATGTCCGCCGTGAAATATGCCTGACGCTTGAGCAAATGGGAATAATTCCCGAATGTTCGCACCACGAAGAGGGCCCCGGTCAAAATGAAATAAATTTCAGATATTCCGACCCTTTAACTTCAGCCGATAACGCGGTGACATTTTGCTCCGTTGTTAAAACGATTGCGGCACGAAACGGTTTGTGGGCAGATTTTTCACCAAAACCTTTCGACGATAAGGCGGGCAGCGGTTTCCACATAAATGTTTCGGTTACCGACGGCACCAAAAAAGATTTTATGCCTCAAATGATTGCGGGGATTTTAAAGCATATAAAAGAAATCACGGTATTTTTAAATCCGTGCGAAGAATCTTATAAACGCTTAGGGGCGTTGAAAGCGCCGAAATATGTTTCATGGTCGCGCGAAAACCGCTCGCAACTTATCAGAATACCGGCGTCGACAGAGAAGTACCGCCGTGCGGAATTGCGCTCACCCGACCCGACGGCAGACCCGTATCTTTCCTTTGCGCTCTTGATTTATGCGGCGCTTGACGGAATTGAAAACGATATGCAGCCGTCGGCGGCGGCAGATATGGACCTTTTGAGCGAAGACCCGGCAGTTACCGAAAATTTCGAAAGACTGCCCGAAAGTTTGGAAGAAGCAGCGGCGCGCGCGGCAGAAAGCAGTTTTGTCA
>CAVDRT010000223.1:0-2577 GCA_963611445.1 bacterium | reverse complement strand
CAAAAAACTCGGTGTTGATGTCGGCACCGATATTTTCACAATTGAAGAAATGATTAAACGGTTGTCGGCGCTCGCCGCAAAATCAAGCAAATTGTCTGCTCGTTCGAAAGGCGGTGCTGATGATGAATAACATAACTTTCGGACAGTATTATAATTCGGGCTCCGTAATTCACAAAGCCGACCCGCGCACAAAACTGCTTTCGCTCATCGCTTATATCATCCTGATTTTTGTGACAAAGAATTTTTTCGGGCTTGCTTTTTTGAGCGTTATAACTGTACTTTTTATGCTGCTTTCAAAAGTTCCGCTTAAAATGTATTTAAAAAATCTTAAAGCCATTTTGCCGATTATCATTTTAACCGCAATCTTGAATGCTTTTTATTCGGGCGGCGGACAGGTGCTTGCGAGTTTTTGGATTATTAAAATCACAACACTTGGGCTGCAAAGAGCGGTGTTTATGGCGTTAAGGGTAGTGCTTTTGATATTTGCAAGCGCAATTTTGAGTTACACAACAACCCCGACGGCGCTCACAAACGCAATCGAAAGTCTGTTAAAACCGCTCTCGCTTATCGGGCTCGGCTCCGCCGTTCATACAATGGCGATGACGATGACCATTGCTCTCAGATTTATTCCCACCCTTATTGATGAAACCGAAAAAATAATGAACGCCCAAAAGGCGAGGGGGGCAAATCTTGAAACAGGCAACCTTGTCACCCGTGTCAAGGCACTTTTGCCTATACTTATCCCGCTTTTGATTTCCTCTGTCAGAAGGGCTTATGAACTTGCGGAATCAATGGAATGCCGCTGCTATAACGGCGGAAAGGGCAGAACAAAACTCAATGTTTTGCACTACGGTTTTGTTGACTTTGCCGGCTTTTTGATACTGATAATAAGCATTGCCGCAACTGTTGCGCTGAACTTTATCAAATTTTAGTTGTTTGGAATTAAAGAATATGAAAAAATTTCTTTTGACAATTATGTATGACGGAACAAATTATTGCGGCTGGCAGGTGCAAAACAACGCACTGTCCGTTCAGTCTGTTGTCGGAAGCGCATTGGAAAACACCGTCAATTGTCTTTCCGGCGGCGTCACGGGTTGCAGCCGAACAGACGCCGGAGTTCACGCGAATATGTTTTGCTGTCACTTTTCGGCGGACACAACAATTCCGGCGGAGAAAATTCCGTTTGCACTCAACCGTAATTTACCGCCTGATATTTCCGCCGTCGATTGCAGAGAAGTTCCGAATAATTTTCACGCAAGATACAGCGCACGCGGAAAAAATTATATTTATAAAATCTATTGTTCAAAGCAACGCAACCCCTTTAAAGATAAATATTATTTAAGATATGGCCGACCTATCGACACGGAACTTCTGAACACAGCGGCGGCGAATTTTGTCGGAACGCACGATTTTGCCGCTTTTTGCTCTGCCGGCAGTTCGGTCACCGATACGGTCAGAACAATCAGTAATTGTTCGGTTGAAGAAGAAAACGGAGATATTATAATCAGCGTGACCGGAAACGGATTTCTTTATAATATGGTGAGAATTATCGTCGGAACGCTTCTTTATGTCAATGAAGGGAAAATAACACCGCAGCAAATCGGTGATATAATCAAATCCAAACAAAGGGATAAAGCAGGTATCACCGTGAGCCCGCGCGGACTTTACCTTAACCGTGTTTTTTATGATGAGGGAGATTTGAAAAATGTCTGAATATAAAAAGAAAAAGGTCAAAAAATCGGCAACCAAATTTATCCCCATGGAACAAAGAAACAAAGAAAAAGAAAAGAAGCCCAAAAAAGCGGTTTCGAAAATAAAAATGAGCCAAAAAAACCGCAAAAATCCCGAAAAAACTTCAGAAAAAAAGCAAAAAAAGAATTTTTCAGATGCAAAATTTTCATTTCTCCGCAAAAAGAACACAAAAAAGCCCATATCTCAAACAAACAACGGCGGGGAAAAAAGCCATTTTGAGATTGTTATGGGATTTCGAAGAAAAAACCGAATCAAAAATATGATAGGATACGGCTCTGCGTTAGTTGTTGTCTTGGCGCTTATTATAACCAATGCGGCTCTGCCGACAGGCATTTCCGAATCCGCTAAAAATTTGTATTCATCACTCGGCGGCGGCGAAAATCCTGCCGAAATGCAAAGCACAAATGTCATAGATTCCGATTCGGACGGCTCGATATCTTATCTGCTTTCCGACACATTTTTTGAAATTTTCAATTCCCGCGGAAAGGAAATGCTTTATTATCAGCACGGCTTTTCGAATCCCGAAATGAAACTTTCAAAATCAAGAGCCCTTGTATATGACAGAGGCGGATACGGAATTAAAATTTTCAACGATTATCAAATTCTGAAAGAAAATGTTTTTGACGACGCGATTTACACTGCCGACATTGCAAGAAACGGCAACACGGCTTTTGTAACAAAAGTGTCGGGATACGCTGCGGCAGTGACGGTTTACAGCAAAAATTTCAAAAAGATTTATTCAAGATATTCTGCCGATAACTTGATTTCTGCCGTCGCGTTCAACAAAAGCGGCAGAAAACTTGCCGTTTCCGAAATATACACCGA
>CAVDRT010000222.1:0-7544 GCA_963611445.1 bacterium | reverse complement strand
AGGAAATTGACCGACTTCTCACCGAACTCACCGAAAAATGGGCAGACCTCTCGGAATTTCTTGAGAACGCCTCAAACGATTGAGGCATTGTCAACAAACCGTTTTAAAAACAGAAAAGCAGAACAAACGATATGTCAAAATCGTCTGTTCTGCTTTTTGCCGTGTGTTGTTTATTTCGAATTAAGTCTTTCAGCCATTTCTATCAATATTTTCAAGTCATTTTCGGACATATTTTTCGCAAGTGAATTAAGTTTGCCGACAAGCTGCGGCTCGGCGGTTTCTTTATCAAAGAATTCGCTCGGCGTCACCCCGAGATATTCGCAAATGTATAAAAACTCACCGAGACTCGGAACGGCTCTTCCCGAAGAGATACTTTAAATGTAACTTTTGCTGTGCCCGAGTTCTGTGCTCATTCTGTATTCCGAAACCTGCTTTTTGGTCCTCAGAAGGGATATTCGGTCTCTGATAAATTGAAGATCCACCGCAAACACCTCGCTTTTAACTATTTTATAATATTTACTGCGGTAATATTCACGGTGAAATTACCGATAATTATTGATTGTTACCGCTAAAATCGGTATGCAAATAATTGAAACATTCTTTTGCTTTTGCCGTATATATATGAAATTTTTGCTAAAAATACAGTTAGACGCACGGGGCACGGTTTCGGGCGGCAAAACCGTATTGCCGCGGTTTTAAAATTCCGTGTCGATAATGTTATAGGGTGTGATGTTTTGAAAACCAAATTACCGAAGCGGACTTTTGTCAGAATTATCAGTTTTTTCACTGCGCTTTGCCTTGCCTTTGCCGTTTCTTCGATACTTAATCACAAAAAGGTGCAAAGACTTGAACTCAGTCTTTCGAATAATATGAGTGAAAGTTTTAACGAACTGAAAGAAAGTATAAACAGTCTTAACATCTCACTCGAAAAGGGAATATACTGTTCAAGTGTTGCGGGGCTTGGCTCAATGTCCGCCGAAATGTGGCGCGAATCGGGTTCTGCCAAAACCGCGCTTGCGGCGCTGCCTTATTCCGAAAACGGGCTGACGGTGATAAACAAATTTCTGTCGCAGGTCGGGGATTATTCGCTTTATCTCACCCGCAAAACGGCGCTCGGCGATACGGTGAGCGAGGAGGAGCGCGAGTCTCTCAAAAAACTTTCCGAAATCGGCACGAAAATATATGAGGCGCTTCAAAATATCGGGTATAATTACAGCGGCGGCAGTTCTTGGAACGGTGAAATTGAAGCAACGCTTAATTCCGTTGTGCTGAAGGACGGTTTCGGCAACAGCCTTTCCGAACTTGAAGAAACGCTCACCGATTATCCGACGCTTATCTATGACGGCCCGTTTTCGGACAGCAGCGATAAAAACTCATCAAAGTCACTTGAAAATCTTCCCGAGGTCAACGCCGACTCCGCAAAGCGCACAGCGTCTTATTATCTTAATATCAGTGAGGGTGATTTGAAATCCGAGGGGGAGAGCGCGGGCAAATTGCCGACCTACGATTTTTCGGCAAACAATGTGTATATCTCGCTTTCAAAGCGCGGCGGCGAGGTTGTGAGTTTCCGCAAATATTCTCCGCCGACCGAAAATAAATTAAAGGAGACTGCGGCGGTTGAAAAAGCAAAAGAATTTTTAAAGGCTCACGGTTACCCCAATATGCAGGAAACCTATTATTTTTCCGACGAGGGCGTGTGCACGGTAAATTTCGCTTTTTCAATGGAAAACTGCATTTGTTATTCGGACCTTATAAAAGTCGGCGTTTCTCTCAAGAACGGTGAAATCGTCCTGTTTGACGCCGAGGGGTATATAATGAATCACATTTCAAGGCAAATCCCCGTGCCGCTTTATTCGGAGGATGAAGCGCGCGCAAAACTTTCTCCCATGCTCAGCGTGAAAAAATCGGGGCTTGCGATAATTCCTTCAAACAGCAACGAAAAAGCGGTTTATGAATTTTTGTGCGACTCTTCGGACGGGCGTGAAGTATTGGTTTATATCAACTGCCAAAGCCTTGCCGAAGAAAAAATCCTTGTTCTACTC
Source organism: bacterium (assembly GCA_963611445.1). Taxonomy (GTDB): domain Bacteria; phylum Bacillota; class Clostridia; order Oscillospirales; family Acutalibacteraceae; genus CAVALG01. The sequence goes on along the minus strand of CAVDRT010000222.1, from coordinate 5,502 downwards.
AAAACAGACGGCGGAACACTGACAAAATGAACAAATTTGCTTGCCCGACCTTGCCTTTGCGATTTTTATTCGCGGCAAGGTCGGTTTTGTGTTTTTTGTTGTCAAAAATCTCTTGACTTTACTCTGACAATAAAATAAAATCAAGGAGGTAATAAATCCGTTACGGAGGTTAATTTATATGGATACTTCAAAATATTGGTCTGCCCCGCCTCTTAAATGGTCAAGGGCAAGATTTCAACCTGTTTTGCCGCTCGGAAAAGACGGCAAAAGAATAACCGCGAGCCCCGAACATCTTTTGCTTTCGAGAAAAGCCGCGGCCGAGGGGATTGTTCTCCTTAAAAATGAAAAATCAATTCTGCCGCTTAAAAAAGGCGCAAAAGTTGCTGTTTTCGGAAAGGGAAGCATTGACTATGTTATGGGAGGCGGCGGAAGCGGCGATGTGTTCTCCCCTTACATAAGAAACATTTACGAAGGCTTAAAAATCAAAGAGTCTGAGGGGAAATTGCAGGTTTTTGACGAACTTGCCGAATTCACCGATAAATTCACCGTGGAGCAGAATGAAAAACTCGGCGAAGAATATTGGCGCAAAGACTACGATGATACTGTCGTGCCCGAAGACTTGGCAGCCCGCGCGCGGGAATTTGCCGACACGGCAATTTTTGTGTTCAGCCGCCGTTCATATGAGGGCTTTGACCGCAATGATTTTGAAATGATGGAGGGCGAAAAGGCTCTCCTCAAACAGGTGAGTGAACTTTTCGATAATGTAATCGTTTTGCTTAATATTTGCGGAATGGTTAACTTAAAGCCTTTTGCAGAGAATGAAAAGGTCACCGCTTTGGTTGCTTGCTGGCTCGGCGGAACGGAAGGCGGTCTCGCTGCCGCCGATGTGCTCACGGGTGATGTCAACCCCTCGGCAAAACTCGTTGACACTTTTGCCGATTCAATAGACGCTTATCCATCGACGGAAGGCTTTAACGAATCGGAATATTATGTAAACTACACAGACGACATTTATGTGGGCTATCGTTATTTTGAGACAATACCGGGAGCCGCCGAAAAGGTTGTTTACCCGTTTGGCTTCGGTCTCTCATATACAACATTTGAAATATCCGGTGCCAAAGCGTCCTCGGACGGCAAAATCGTCCGTGCCGAATGTGATGTCAAAAACACGGGCGACACAGCCGGACGCGAGGTGGTTCAGCTTTATTACAGCGCCCCCGATGGCGTTCTCGGAAAACCGGCGCGCGAACTTGCAGGCTTCAAAAAGACCGGCACTTTGCAGCCCGGCGATACAGAACATATCGTAATTGAATTTGATGTCAACGATATGGCAAGTTACGATGATGTCGGCAAACTTCAGAAATCCGCTTATTTGCTTGAAAAAGGCGAATATAATTTCTATCTCGGAAATTCGGTGCGCGATGTTCAGAAACTTGATTATGCCTATTTTGTGGAAGAACAGTTCAGGGTAACCGAACAGTTGAGCGAGCATTGCGCTCCGCCCGACCTCAATAAAAGGCTTAAATCTGACGGCACTTATGAAGAAATCCCGACAAGACCGATAACTCTCTATCCGTTTAATAAGAAAAAATGGATTGACAGTGATGTGAAACCGCCGAAAGAAAAGGCAATGCTTATCGATGTTGTCAACGGAAAAGTAACTCTTGACGAGTTCATCGCTCAGCTTAACAATGCCGAACTTGCAAGGCTTACCGGTATTCAGGGCGGTCAGCCCAACACAGGCTGCGCCAATACCTGGGGCGTCGGAAATCTTGAAAAATTCGGAATCCCGAATCTTATGACGGCAGACGGCCCTGCCGGACTCAGATTTGAGTCGAAAACCGGTGTTGCAACCACCGCCTGGCCGATGGAAACCGCAATTGCCTGTTCTTGGGACCCGCAAATTGCTTTTGAAGTCGGAAAGGCTGCGGCACTCGAAGTTAAGGAAAACAATATTGATATTTGGCTGGCACCCGGAATGAATATTCACAGATCTCCTCTTTGCGGAAGAAACTTTGAGTATTTTGCCGAAGATCCCGTTCTCACCGCCGCAATGGCAATTGACGAAGTCAAGGGTATTCAGAGTGTGGGGATTGCCGCAACAATAAAGCATTTTTGCTGCAACAATAAAGAAGTCAACCGCAACAACTCCGATTCAAGGGTTTCCGAAAGGGCATTGAGAGAAATATATCTCAAAGCGTTTGAAAAAACCGTCAAGGCTGCCGACCCGTGGCTGCTTATGACTTCATACAACAAACTCAACAGCGTTTACACATCTGCAAACTATGAACTTATAACCGATATTCTCAGGGGGGAATGGGGTTACAAGGGCTGCGTTACAACCGACTGGTGGACCGGTGCGCTCACCGTTTTTGAAATCAAAGCGGGGAACGACATAAAGATGCCTTTCGGTTTTCCCGAAGCGGTTGAGGAAGCACTCGCAAACTGCACGCTTGTCCGTGAAGATGTTGAGGCAACTTCGAGAAGAATTTTAAATCTTATTATGAAATTGGGAGATTGACTGCACATTTGACGATTCCCCCGAAAATCAAATCTTAGATAAAAGAGCCGTCGGTTTTTGCGTTTACTGCCGTTAACGCACAGACTGACGGTTTCTTTAGATTTTAGACATTAGATGTCAGATACTGTCCACTCAGTCGCTTCGCCGACGGCAGTAATTTCAAAAACCAACGGATTTCTTCTTTTCGGTGCTACCATAAGCACATCCGCCATGGCTCCCTTCTTTTTGACGCAAGTCAAAATAGAGGGGAACTGGCGCCGCAGGCGACTGAGGGGTATTTACTTTAGATTTTAGATTTTAGACATTAGATGTTAGATACAATCCCTCGGTCAAAACTTCGTTTTGACAAGCGCGCTTACACAAGGGAGCCAATGGAAGTATCTTTGCTTTTAGGCGCGCGATGTTCGGCTCTCGCCAGCCTAAGGTCTAAACAGTCGGGTTACTTGCTTTTTCGGCAGGTAATCCGCTCTACCGAATCCGCACCAAATGAAAACACTGCAGTTAAAACGGCAATTTTCAGGGCAGCAAGACACAACCTTTCTCCGAATATATATTCAGGCGAAGAAAAGTCGAATTTTAAAAACAACACCAGCGAAATCGCCAACAAAATCAAAACGGAATTAAGTCCGATTTTCAGAATTGCAAGATAAATCGGCTTCAGTCCTGAATTTTCTTTCATAAACATCACCGATTTATTTATAAGACGATATTTTACATTTTTCAACAGAAAAGTATTTCCAGCGCAATAAAAAAGGCGTATTTTGTCAAAAAAGTGTGAATTTAATTCACAAAAAACGCTTGACAAATGCGCCAAATGGGTATATTATGGTTTTGTTACTTGAAAAAGTGAACTAAATTCACATTATACAGAGGGGATAGAATTATGTATACTTACAGTGCGGAAGAGGGAGATTTGGATTTGAGCGGCGACGGACCCATACGAATGTATGATATAACGGTGCGCGGAGAAAACGGAGAAACGGTTGACAGGATATGCGGAATCACTGCCAACCGCCGATATGCCGAAATATTAGCAGAGCAGTTCACAAGATATGATTTAAGCCCTGCGCATTTCAGAGAGGCGGTGGAAGATTATCTTATTGATTTTTCGGTGTCTCTCAGGTGACATTCCGCTTGCCGGACTCCGCCGGCCTAAAACTTCACATCAAAATCCAAAATTCTTACAGTACCGTCAGCGTTGAAACTGACGGCTTTTTTGTTTTCGTCACGGTATCCGATTTGCCTTATTTCCGAATATGCTTTAAGTATTCCGCATACCAACAGGGAACAGCAAACGATGATAAGCGCGGCATATTTGAAACCCAGCAGAAAGTAAAATCTTTTTTCTTTGTTCATTTTATTTGCAATATCCTTTCAAAAGCGGCCCCAATACATTTCCGATAAGTTCGCCCGAATATTTTGCCTCGTCGAGTGAGTTTGCGTCTGTTCCGACTTCAATCAGCAGTCCGTATGGCAGCAAATCCTGATTATATACACTCTTATAAACCGTCATAGGGCGCGCAAGTCCGGGGTACATAGCTTCAAAAGCCTGCTGCAGCCTTAAGGCGAAGGTGAAGTTGTCGTCGCTGCCGTCATAACCGGTGCTTACTATTATCATTATTTGCGTCGCCTGTTTTCCACCGATTTCTTTTGTGAGCGCAACCTTGTCGTTTTCACCCGAGGGTATCGAATCTCTGTGCAAATCAATTCCCAATTTGACCGACGGGTGAGCGCTGAGATTGTTTTTTATCGTTTCGGCGCTTCGCTTATAACTTCCCGAATACGACGGGTTATCGTGTTGAGCTCCGTCGTGCAATGAGACAATTTCGCTTTTTTTGAGCGAATCGGCAAGCGCTTCCCCAACCGCAAATACATTTTTTGTGTTATCCGTATTTCGTGCGCTGTCATTTTGAGTGTAAAAATCTTTTGCTTCCGACATATAACCTTCTGTGGTGTGCGTGTGATATATAAGCACTTGCGGCTCGGCGCTGTTTTGGAGTTCGAGCCCGATTTTCCGCGCCAGAGAATTTTTAATGTTTATATCTTTAAATGACTTGTTGTTAAGGGCGATTTTTTGATATTTTATATTTCCGCCGCCGACGCTTTTTCTTATAACCGCGCCCAAAGCGTTTTCGTTGTTTGAAACAGGAACAGCGTTTTTCTGCGGCTCGCTTTCATTCAGGTTGTCGTCCGACTTTTGCCGGTCTTCTGTTTCTTGCAGTTTCTGTGAGGTTTTGTCGTTTTCGGGCAAATCGGAGGAGCAGAGGGCTTCAACCGAATCGGAAAATGACATTATTCCGTCAATTGCTCCGAAAATCGGTGAAAACCCGAAACGGCATATCATGGCGGCGGCAGCAAAAATACTTGCGGCGGCTGCAAGAAAGCCGAAAAATTTTTTCTTCATTTGAGCCGCCCCCTCTTTCAACAAAATGCAACCGCAGAACACCGCGGTTTATAATATTATTCTATGAGGTTTTAAAACTGTTTAGACGATTTCCTCCAGAATTTCTTCGGATATATTCGGCTGGAGCGCGCAATTCACGGCGCGGCTGATAAGTTCGGAAGCGCGGTCGACAAGCAGGTCGATTTCCCTTTGCGTCACAATCATACCGGAGCCTTTGCCCGATTCTTTTCCGGTCAATTCATAAACCAGAGTGGAAGCGTCAACCACCGTCGGAACTCCGACAGAAAAAACAGGCACTCCGAGCGTTTTTTCGCTTATCTCTTTACGATTGTTGCCTACACCGCTGCCGGGTGTTATGCCTGTGTTTGAAAATTGAACGGTGCAGCCGAGACGGCTGAGGTCACGCGCCGCAAGCGCGTCAATAACCACAACGGCGGCGGGGCGGATTTCGTCAACCGTGCTTTTAATTATTTCGGTCACTTCAATTCCCGTTTGACCGAGAACGCCGGGCGCTAAAACCGCAACCGGTCTTAAACCGCCAAGCCCGATGTTTTCGGCAAATTCTTTTTCAATATGT
>CAVDRT010000221.1:0-5555 GCA_963611445.1 bacterium | reverse complement strand
CATTTGACGGTGTCGGCAGACCGATTGACGGACTCGGCGAAGTGTTCGGTGAATCAAATTATGATGTGAACGGCTCGCCCATAAATCCCGTTTCGAGAGTTTATCCGAAAAACTGCATTGAAACGGGAATCTCGTCGATTGACGCACTTTCAACCCTTATCAGAGGGCAAAAACTGCCCATATTCTCAGGCTACGGAATGAAACACAATGAACTTGCAGCCCAAATTGTCCGCCAGGCAAAGTTGGCGGGCGGTGAATCGGGAAACTTTGCAATTGTTTTCGCCGCAATGGGCGTTAAAAACGATGTCGCCGATTATTTTAAGCGCTCGTTTGAATCCGCCTGTGTTTCCGAGAGGGTTGTTATGTTTCTTAATATGTCAAGTGACCCGATAATCGAGCGAACGATAACGCCGCGCTGCGCGCTGACCGCCGCCGAATATTTGGCATTTGAGCACAATATGCATATTTTGGTCGTTATGACCGATATGTCGTCATATTGTGAAGCACTGCGTGAGTTTAGTTCCTCAAAGGGCGAAATCCCGGGCAGAAAGGGCTATCCCGGTTATTTGTATTCCGATCTCGCTTCCCTTTATGAGCGCGCAGGAATGATAAAGGGAAAGGGCGGTTCCGTCACCCAAATCCCGATTCTCACAATGCCAAATGACGATATAACTCACCCGATTCCCGACCTGACGGGATATATCACCGAGGGGCAGATAGTTCTCGACCGCTCACTTGACGGAAACGGAATATATCCGCCCGTGAGCGTTCTTCCGAGTCTTTCCCGCCTGATGAAAGACGGAATAGGGGAGGGCTACACGAGGGAGGACCACGCAAGCGTTTCCAACCAGCTGTTTGCGGCATACGCAAAAGTGCAGGACGCGCGTTCTTTAGCTTCTGTAATAGGCGAAGACGAATTGTCCGACACCGATAAAAAATATATTGAATTCGGGAAAAGGTTTGAAAATGAATTTCTGTCACAGTCATTGACCGAGTGCCGCACAATGGCGCAAACGCTTGACCTTGGCTGGCAGGTGCTCACCTCTCTGCCGAGAACAGAACTTGACCGCGTTTCGGAGGAAATGCTGCAAAAATATTTCGACCCAAAGGTTAAACCGTCCGAAAAAGTGACGGCAGAAGCATAAAAACTCAACATATCGCAAGGAAAACACATAATATTTTTTAGAAGGAGGGGCAAATATGGCGTCGGGCGTTTCTCCCACAAAAGGAAATCTTTTAAAAATCAAAAAATCGCTCCAACTTGCGCGTGTGGGTTATGAACTGCTTGACCGCAAAAGGAATATTCTGATTCGCGAAATGATGTCGATGATTGACAACGCCTCTTCTATTCAAGTGCTGATTAACGAAGCCTATAATGCGGCATACAAATCACTCCAACTCGCAAATATTGACCTCGGTATTGTCGATAATCTTGCTGCCGCCGTTCCGGTTGAAAACGGGATCGAACTTTCTCAGCACAGCGTTATGGGTGTTGTTATCCCGACCGTAAAATTCGACCCGAATCCAAAAGCCAACTATTTCGGATATTATAATTCATCTGTCGACCTTGATGAGGCATACAGTATGTTTGACCGTGTTAAACGCCTGACGGCGAGCCTTGCGGAAATTGAAAACGGTGTTTACCGTTTGGCGCAGGGTATTAAAAAGACACAAAAAAGAGCAAACGCACTTAAAAATATAATTATCCCAAAATTCGAAAATCAGGTAAAATTCATCACTTCCGCTCTAGAAGAAAAGGAAAGGGAAGAATTTGCAAGGCTTAAAATAATTAAAAAGATAATAGATTGAAAAAACGGCGCTCCTTTTTAATAAGGGGTGCCGTTTGCCGTCATTTATTGTGCATTTTGATTTGTATGTTTTTCAGTAAAAACAATATATAAAAAGTCGCTGCAATTTCAACTGCAGCGACCGGTGGTGGAGAATACCGGGATCGAACCGGTGACCTCTTGCATGCCATGCAAGCGCTCTCCCATCTGAGCTAATCCCCCGAAAATCAGGTGTTCTCAAGCGGAACAATGCTATGATAACATAATTATAATGCTTTTTCAAGATGTTTTTTCGCTTTTTTTGATAAAATTAAATTTTAGTAAGAAAAATAATGTGTGTTTGCTGATTTTTAAGTTTTTATCAGGGCAATTTATATCAATTTTGTCATAAACTTGAAAATTTGAAACAAATGCTGTATAATGTCTATTCAATAGGTGGTAATATGCCTGTTTATATAATATTTCAGTTTTGGACTGCCTGATTTAATTAATAATTAGTATTGGATTGATAAATTTGATTAAAAGTATGACGGGCTTCGGAAAAGGCGAATATGAAAAGGACGGAATTTATGCTTCTGTCGAACTCAAATCCGTAAACCACAGATATTTTGAGTTTAATTGCCGTGCTCCGCGGGCATATCAATTTCTTGAAGAAAAACTCAAAAGTTTTGTTTTCGGCAAAGTTTCAAGAGGAAAAATCGACGCGTTTGTCACTCTTCGTCTCGGCGACGCCGAAAAGGTTGAAATAAGTGTCAATCACTCTTATGCCGAGCCGTATTTTAAAGCACTTCGCGACCTTAAAAACACCTATTCGCTTGACGGTGAAATAACGGTTGATTCTGTTGTTTCCAACCCCGAAATTTTCACCGTAACCAACGAGCAGGCTGATGAAACCCTTGTTTGGGAATATGTTAAAAACGCGGCGGAAAGCGCCCTTGAAATGTTCGTTGATATGCGTGAAAAAGAGGGGCAAAAACTGGCGAGCGATGTCAGAACAAAAATCGACAACATTCTCGGCTCGGTTGAATTCATCGAGAATGAATCCCCAAACACCGTCAAAGCATACAGAGAGCGAATTGAACTTAAAATGAGGGAATTGCTTCAGGACAAACAAATTGACGAACAGCGCCTTTTGACCGAAACTGCGGTTTTTGCAGACAAAACAGCGGTTGATGAAGAGACTGTCCGTTTAAGAAGTCATATGTCACAAGTGCTTGAAATGCTCGAAAGCGCTGAGCCTGTCGGCAGAAAACTTGATTTCATAGTTCAGGAAATGAATCGCGAAGCCAATACAATCGGCTCAAAATCGCAAAATCTTCAAATTGCCCGCGCGGTTGTGGATATAAAATCGGAAATTGAAAAGATTCGCGAACAAATACAGAATATTGAATAATCGGGAGAAATTATGAAACTTATCAATATCGGTTTCGGAAATTTAGTGTCGGAAGAAAGAATTGTGGCGGTTGTCACTCCGGATTCTGCACCTGTCAGGCGAATTGTTCAGGAAGCAAAGGAACGGGGCAATCTCATTGACGCATCACACGGCAGAAAGACAAAATCGGTTATAATAACCGATAGCGACCATATAATTTTGACATATCTCACCACCGATAAAATTGCCGAAAAAACGGATAATTAGCCGCCGCGACGATAACGGCAATTCTAACATATTTGAGGGGGAAATTATGGAAAAGGGAAGTTTGTTTGTTATTTCCGGACCGTCCGGGTCGGGCAAAGACACAATTCTTAAACGGCTTTTCGAAAGAAAACCCGAAATTAAGTTTTCAATATCAACCGTAACGCGTCCTATGCGTTCCGCGAACGAGACAGAAAAATACAATTTCACTTCTCGCGAGAAATTTGAAAGAATGATTGAAAACGACCTTTTGCTTGAATACAATCAATATTGCGGCAATTATTACGGAACGCCGAAAGCACCTGTAATCGAGGCTGTTGACAAAGGCGAAACCGTTATTATTGAAGTTGATGTAAACGGCAAAAACAATATTTGCAAAAAGATTCGTGACGCAGTCACTGTTTTTATAATGCCGCCGTCGATTGAAGTGCTTAAAAAGCGCCTTGTCGGACGCGGAACGGAAAACAGCGAGGTTGTTGAGAAGCGAATGAAAGAAGCACTCAACGAAATCTCGAAGGCGTGCGAGTATGATTATATTGTCATAAACGACGACCTTGAAAAGGCGACGGCGAATCTTGCCTGCATTATTGATGCAGATAGATTAAAAACCGAAAGAAATAAACAATTTTTAGAAGAGGTGCTTAAATAATGTTAAACCCTGCAATCGGAGAACTTATAAACCACTGCAACAACAGATATGAACTTGTGCTTGATGTTGCAAAAAAAGCGAGAGCAATCGCGGAAGAAGCGGAAGAAAATGACGAAATTTTGATTGAAAAGCCTGTCACGCTCGCGATTGATGAACTCGCCGAGAAAATTGACGACTGATTTTCTGCAAGGAGAGCGCTATGGCGGTTGATTTGACGGCAAAAGTTGCCGTTAATGTCGGAGTATATCATCTCGATAAGTTATATTCATACGCAATCCCTTATGAATCACGCAAATCTTTTTTGCCGGGTTGCCGTGTCCTTGTCCCGTTTGGAAGGGGCAACAAAAGGATTGAGGGAATTATCATTGAAATTGCCGAACGGAATCCCGATGATAATTTAAAAGAAATCATTTCACTTCAAGATGATAAACCGATTTTGTCGGACGAATTTATAAAATTGGCTAAATGGCTGAAAAACAACACATTTTGTATGTGGTTTGACGCCGTGAAAGCAATGCTGCCATACGGTATATCTTATAAGGTCCGCGAAACTTACCGTCTGTCGGAGAATTTCGACACCTCCGTCATTGCAAATCTGAACGCCGAACAGACGGCGGTTGTTCAAATATTCATGAATTCAAAATCCGAAACGGTCGATGCGGCAAAAATCCGTGAACGGCTGAGAATTGAAAATTCCGATGTTTTTTCGTCACTGCTAAAAAAAGGCGTGCTGGTTAGGTGCGACCGACCTGTCAGAAATATGACCGACCCCAAGATAAAAATGGTCAGAGCGAACACGGCGGCTGATGAAAATTCGGTTAAACTTACACCGAAGCAAGCCGAAGCATATAAAATTTTGTCGGAAATCGGCGTGTGCAGTGTCAAAGAACTGTGCTATTATTCGGGCGTTACCCCCCGTGTCATAGACGCGCTTTGCGGCAAAGGTCTTGCCGCCGAATATGAAAACGAACTTTTGCGTTCCCCCGTGCTTTTTAAAAAAATCGAGCGCGACTGCCGTGAAATTCTCTTAACCGACGAACAGCAAAAAGCGTTTCGGAATTTGTCGGCAAAATTGAAATCGGAGAAAGGCTCTGCGGCGCTGCTTTACGGCGTCACTGGTTCCGGAAAAACACAGATTTTTCTGAAACTTTGCGAAGAAACGCTGAAGATGGGGAAATCCGCAATTGTCATGGTCCCTGAAATCTCGCTCACCCCGCAAATGCTTAAAATATTCAAATCGCGTTTCGGTGACGACATTGCTCTTTTCCACAGTGCAATGTCGCAGGGTCAGAGAATGGACGAGTGGAAACGCGCCAAAAACGGCAACGCCAGAATTGCTCTCGGAACACGCTCGGCGATTTTCGCCCCTCTTAAAAATCTCGGCCTTATAATTATGGACGAAGAACAGGAACACACTTACAAATCGGAAAAAAGTCCGCGCTTCCACACGCGGAATGTTGCGAGGTTTCGCGCGGCATATAAC
>CAVDRT010000220.1:0-2016 GCA_963611445.1 bacterium | reverse complement strand
CGCTCAGAGACCGTTTTGCAACCCAAACCGCAGCAAAATCCGTTTCTGCTTCGGCACACAAACCGGGCGAGCGTGTCCGCCACAAAACTTTCGGAGATGGGCTTATAATTTCGGCGGTTCCGATGGGCAATGACACACTTCTTGAAATTGCGTTTGACGATGTCGGCACAAAAAAACTTATGTCGAATTTTGCAAAACTCACCAAAATATAAAACAGGCAACTAAAACAAATCCTTGCTTTTAAATGCTGTCTGCGGTAAAATGTCGTTTTTTTCGCTGTCGGATTGCTGTTTGCCGAGAAGCGACGCCCGACAAATGCTGCTTTTTCCGAAACGATTTCGAATGGAATCAACAGACATTTCAATTTTTTCGAGTTTTTGCATTTTATCTATATTATCGAAAACCGCAATTTGGAACGCAGAATTATCGGTTAAACCGAAAACCCTGATTCCCGCGGCTCTGACAGGGGTTTTAAATCCGCCGTTTGACCTGAACAAATCCATTCCGGCTTTTTCAATTTCAGATGTCAGAAAAGTCGGCTTCCTGAGGGAACATTGCAAATTATCGGTCACAAGTTCGGGACTTTTGAGACTTATTTGAACACCGGTTGCCGATAACCCCCATTTCCTGAGGGAATGCGAAATATCTTCGCTTAAAAACAAAAAAACCTCGTGCAATTCCGACGGTGTTGTTATGTCGCGTTTGCAGGTGACGGAGCGCCCAATGCTTTTTGGGCGCTCTTTGTAATCCTTATGGGCAACGGGCGAATCGTCACGGCCGTTTGCATAATTCCAAAGCATAACGCCGTTTTTGTGAAGTTTAGCATTTAAAACTTCGGGGTTTGCAAGCGCTATATCTCCGACAGTGAAAAGACCGAGAGAATGAAGTTTTTTGTCCGTGTGGGGACCGACCCCAATCATAGCGGACGAGGGCAGTTTCCAAACTATCTGTTTGAAATTTTCTTCACTTATTTCGGTTGTGGCGTCGGGCTTTTTTAAATCTGACGCCAATTTGGCGAATATTTTGTTGAAACTGACGCCGACAGAAACCGTCAGCCCGAGTTCGTTTCTGATTTCGGCTCTTATTCTGTCTGCAATTTCTCTTCCGTTTCCGAACAATCTTTCGCTTTCGGTGACATCAAGCCAATTTTCATCAATGCTGAAAGCTTCAACAAGGTCGGTGTATTTTGTGTATATTTTTCGGGCTTCTTTTGAGAAATAAACATATCGCTTAAAATCAGGTTTCACTGTCACAAGATTGCGGCATTTTGATTCTGCCTTGAAAACAGTTTCACCCGTTTTTATACCAAAACTCTTGGCAAGTTCATTTTTGGCGAGAACGATTCCGTGTCGTTCTTCCACACTGCCGCAAACAGCGACGGGTTTATCTTTTAATGACGGATTATCTCTGCACGCAACCGAGGCAAAAAAATTATTAAAGTCGCAATGCAAAACAGTTCTTTTCAAACAATCGCCTCCAGAACAAATGTTCTACAATTATTCTATCACAAAACAATTTATTTGTAAACAGGAAACAAATTCTTTTGTTGCTGTTTTTAAATATATTCTTAGATTGACACAGAGAGTTTACCTGTGATAAAATATTAAAAGTGTTTTAGAAGATGATTTTTTGTTTATCTCTCAATTTGATAATTTGCTTTGTGCGATTTAGTGCAATATGATTAAAAAACAAGGACCAGATATGAAAACATTAAAAGAAAAAAGAGAAAAGGCGGCAATTGCCGTAGAACTTTTAGAAAACGAATATCCGAACGCCAAATGTTCGCTTGATTACCGCGACCCGTATCAACTGCTGATTGCCACAAGACTCTCCGCTCAGTGCACAGATGCGAGGGTCAATCTTGTGACGCCTGATTTATTTAAAAGATTTCCGACGCCGAAAGCTCTCGCCGAGGGAACTGTCGGAGAAATCGAAGGACTTATAAAAACTTGCGGACTTTATAAAACAAAAGCAAAGGATTTAAAGGGAATCGGGGAAATGCTCACAAACGAATTC
>CAVDRT010000219.1:0-11639 GCA_963611445.1 bacterium | reverse complement strand
GAGGATAACAGTCTCCTTATCGGAGCCCAGTTTTTTGACCGATGTTGTCAAAAGATAGGGCAGCAGCCTTAAAGCCAAATCCTTGAAAGCACAGGTGGGACCGTGCCAAAGTTCAAGAAAATATTTGTTTTCCGCGGTTTTTTTAAGCGGGGCGGGAGCGTCGTTCTCGAAATTGCCGATATAGGCGCCCCTAACGCAATAATCAAGTTCCTCATCTGTGAAATCGGTGAGGAAATATTTAAGTATATACTTTGCTTTTTCGGGATATGAAAGGGTTTTGAGAACAGCGAAATCCTCATTTGTCAAACGGGGGCGGCTTTCGGGAACAAAGAGTCCCCCGTCCTTTGATATTCCCTGAGCGATTGCCTTGGCGGCGCTGACGCTCACCTTTCCGTCTCTTGTGCTTTTATAATTCATATGTCTTCCCCCTCGGATTTTTTAACATCTTTTTATAAAATCTTTCTGCATTATCATAAAAAATATTTTTAAGTGAATCTGACGGTATTCCTCTTTCAAGCAAAAAACCGTAAAGCCTTAAAACATCTCGCGGTCGGCTGAGTTCCGCGGACATTCGGGCGCCGTCAAAATCGGAGCCGAGTGCAATGTTTCCGTCGCCGACGGTTTGAAGCAGAAGATAAATATTTTGATAAATGCCCTCAAAAACATTTTGACCCACAAATTGCGGATAAAAACAAACGCCGATTATTCCGCCCTTTTCGGCAACCGACCTCGCCATATCCAAAGTGATATTTCTCGGGTGCTCTACCACCTCGCAGAGCGCCGTGTGCGTCACAAGGCAAGTGTCGCACAAATCTATTGTATCATAAAAACTTCGTTTGTTCAAATGCGAAAAATCAACGGGAATATCAAACAAATTAAGTTCTTTTATCACACGCCGCCCGAAAGGAGTCAATCTCCCGTCCGAGAGCGCACCTCCCGCTATGCGGTTTTCGTAATTCCATGTGAGACTCACGGTTTTCACGCCGTCGCTCACAAGTTCCTCAATTTTCCCGATGTCGTCCGCAATCGGCAATAAATTTTCGACGGTTAAAATAGCGCGACCCGAAAATTTTAAATTTTTGCCGTAATTCACTATATTTCTATATCGGCGAAAAGCCGTGTCTTCCCCGTCTTCAATACAAACGGCAAAGCACTGGGTGTAATCGCGAAAGAGTTTTGCCTCGTGATTGTTGACGGCTGCGGCGTTTGAATCAAAATCGGCTTTAAGCCTCCAAAGTTCGGTGAGCGTATCTGCGTGCAAGTCAAAATATTTCAAAAAACATCAACTCCGAAAAGCGTCTTCAATATAATTTATATGCGCGTTTTCAAGTCCGTTTTTTTCGTCTTTGATAACCTCGGCAACATCAAACCGCATTCTGAGCGAAGTCGGGTTATACATCAAATAATATTTTGCGGTGGAAATTATTTTGTTTTGCTTTGCTTTATCAACCGCGCCCGCCGCCGTATCAGCCGCGTTTCGGGCACGGGTTTTGACCTCGACAAACAGGACAAGTTCATTGTTTTCGGCGATTATATCGATTTCGCCGAAACGGCTGTGGAAATTCCGTTTTGCGATAACAAAGCCCTCGGCTCTGAGCCGTTCGGCAACCAATTCTTCACCGCGGTTGCCGATTTCTTTTGATTCTTTTTTAAAATCAACTGTTCTTTTCATAAAGTTTCTTTAAAAATGACATTCGGTGACATTCGGTCGGACCGTATTTCAAAATCATTTCGGTATGCAGTTTTGTCCCGTAACCCTTGTGTTTTGCAAACCCGTACTCGGGATATTTTTCATCATAATCATACATAAGGCGGTCACGGCTCACCTTTGCGAGAATGGACGCCGCCGCGACAGACATTGACTTCCCGTCGCCTTTCACAACCGCTTCGGCGGGAATTTTTATTCCCGTCGGGATTTTGTTCCCGTCGATTATCGCAAAATCAGGTTTGATATTCAAGCCCTCAATTGCCCTGTTCATCGCAAGAAAGGTTGCGTTAAGTATGTTATATTCTTCGATTTCTTCGACGCTTGCAAACGCGACCGAATAGGCGGCGGCTGCTTTTGTTATGAGGCCGAAGAGTTTTTCCCTCTTTTTTTCGCTGATTTTTTTTGAGTCGTCCAGCCCCTCAATTTGAACGCCGGGCGGGAGAATTACCGCCGCGGCGCACACAGGTCCCGCCAAGGGTCCGCGCCCTGCCTCGTCAACCCCGCAAACCGTTTTAAAACCTTTGCCGAGCGCCATCATTTCATATTCATAATTCGGCATAATCAAAATTTCCTATATAAAAATTTATTAAAATTCGGGTTTTTCAATGGTTATTTTCTCAATTTTGCCCTCTCTGAATTCGTCAAGCAGCATATTTGCCGCCCTTTCTGTGTCGGGCACGCCACCCCTTGCCATAAATCCGCGTTTCCTGCCGATTTCTTCGAGCAATTCATACGGCTCAAATTCCTGAGGGTTTGAAACCTTATATCTCGCCGTCAGTTTATCGGGATAATCGGTTTTGAGAAAATCAAGCAAATAAACCGCAATTGTTTCGCAATCAACAACGGAATCCTTGATAGCCCCCGTAAACGAAAGGTGTTTTCCGACGGTTTGGTCTTCGAATTTAGGCCAAAGCACACCGGGAGTGTCAAGCAGGTCAAGCTGTTTATTTATCCTGTACCACTGATTTGCCCTTGTAACGCCCGGTCTGTCCTGGACGGGCGCGCCCGAAGATTTTGCCATTCGGTTTATGAAAGAAGATTTTCCGACATTCGGGATACCGACAACCATAATCCTCAGAGCTTTGCCGACCATTCCTTTGGAATTGTAGTATTCGATTTTATCTTTAAGCAGATTTTTGACAGCCGGCACAAAATTGTTCACGCCCTTGCCCGACTTGCAATCGACAAGCAGCGCAGGCGTACCGTTTTTTTTGTAATACTCAACCCATTTTTTGTTGGAAACACTGTCTGCAATATCACATTTGTTGAGCAATATAAGCCTCGGTTTTCCGGAAATTATTTCGGAAAGTTCGGGATTTCGGCTTGAAACCGGCACCCTTGCATCGGCAATTTCGGCAACCGCGTCAACAAGCGAAAGGCTTTCCCTGATTTTTCGGTTGGTTTTTGCCATGTGCCCCGGAAACCACTGAATTATCTGTTCGTTCATTATGTCACCTGTATTTATTTATAAATGCTCCCGAATTCGCCGAGCGGAAAAATGCGGCACAGCGCTTTTCCGAGAACATATCTCGTATCGACAAGCCCTATTTCGGACGAGCGGCTGTCCAGCGACACTTCGCGGTTATCGCCGAGGACAAAAATTTTGCCCTCCTCCACGACAAGCGGAAACTCAACATCGTGCTGAACGATTGGTGACGAAACATAAGGCTCGTCGAGTTCCTTTCCGTCCACAATCACCTTGCCGGCTTCAAAATCAATGTCAACCGTTTGCCCCTCGGTCGCGATCACTCTTTTTATGATGGGCCCTTCGGAATCCGAATTTATCGCATTGTTGTAATTGCGTGAAATGACGACAATATCGCCGTTTTTGGGCGTATAAAACAAATTTGAGATTACCAAGCGGTCGGCGTGGACTGCTGCGGAATCGTTTGTTCCGCCGTGAAGAGTTCTTTCCATTGAAGACCCGTCAACCCCGACTATTTTAAAAACAAATGTAAAAAGAAGCACAATAACCACAATGGCCGAAATGATTATATCAAACCAGTCGTAAACATCGTTTATAAAAGTGCGGTTTGTCTCTTCTGCGTTTTCAAATGTCTTTTTTTTCATGATATTCACCCGATAAAGTTAAAGCGAGGACAGAAATAACCTGTCCCCGCCGTTTTTTTGTGTTAAACCAGTTCTTTAACCTTTGCAGCCTTACCGACTCTGTCACGCAGATAGTAAAGTTTCGCTCTGCGGACTTTACCTTTTCTGACGGTTTCGACTTTTGCAACATTCGGAGAATGAACAGGGAAAACTCTTTCAACACCGACACCGTAAGAAATGCGGCGAACGGTGAAGGTTTCGGAAATGCCGCTGTTGTTTCTGGCAATTACGGTTCCCTCAAAAACCTGAATTCTTTCTCTTTCTCCTTCTCTGATTTTCACATGAACGCGAACGGTGTCACCGATCACGATTTCCGGTTTGTCTTCTTTGAGCATACCGGCAGTGAGTGCTTTTACAGCATCCATTGTTTTTCCTCCTTAAATTCCTGTCAGACATTCTTGCCCTCAACAAACGAGACAGAGGAATATCCGCTTTAATGTCGAAATATTCGGCATCAACCCCGCCGAATAAGGAATCGGCGTAATCAAATGCTCAACTATGTTATCACAAATTGGAGTAAATTGCAAGTGTTTTTTGGGAATTCGCAATTATTTTTGTGATTTTAATAGTTTTCGGGGTTTATTTCGAAAAACGACTGCGGGTGATTGCAAACCGGGCAGACAAGCGGGGCTTTCGGGCCCATATGAATATGCCCGCAATTGCGGCAGCGCCAAATAACTACACCGTCACGCTCGAACACAAGACCTTTTTCAATGTTTTCAAGCAGTTTTTTGTATCTTTCTTCGTGGTGTTTTTCAATACTGCCGACCATTGAGAAAAGCGAGGCGATTTCATTATATCCCTCTTCCTCTGCGGTTTTGGCGAATTGTTTGTACATCTCGGTCCATTCATAATTTTCGCCTGCCGCGGCGTCTTTAAGATTTGTCAGCGTATCTGGCACCGCACGGTCGTGAAGTTGTTTAAACCAGATTTTTGCGTGTTCTTTTTCATTTGCCGCGGTTTCTTCAAAAATTGCCGCTATTTGCTCAAAGCCCTCTTTTTTTGCCTTTGAAGCATAAAATGTATACTTATTTCTCGCCTGCGATTCGCCCGAAAAGGCGGTCATCAAATTCGCATAGGTTTTGCTTTCCTTGAAATCCATAAAAATTCCCCTTTCAAAACATTTTAATCTGTAATCAAGTCCTCAATTGAGCGAAAACGATAATCACCGTCTTTAAGAAGTTCGGGATTTTTAAGCGCTGTCCGCGCCCCTTTGACCACAATGTGAGCGGGGTCTTCGCACTGCTTTATTTTCATTCCGGTAAATTCGGAGACAAGTTCTCTCATTCCGTAAATCTGGCAGCCGCCGCCGCAAAGATAGGCGTTTTTTTCCATTATATCCGCGAGCAGGTCGGGGTCGGTCTCCGATATTACTTTTTTAATTCCTGTGCAAATGCTGTTTGCAACCTCTTTTGTCGCTTCAAAAACATCGTCGGAAGTTATTTCAAAGTTCACGGGAAGGCCCGAAACCATATCCATTCCGCCGACATTCATAGTGAGCGGGATTTGCCTTTTGACAACGCAGCCAATTTGTTTTTTTATTGATTCGGCAGTCAAGTCCCCAATCATAATATTATACTTTCTTTTCACGAATCTTATGATAGCCGCGTCAAAATCCATCGACGCAACACCGAGCGAGGCGCTTTTTGCAAGCCCGCCCATTGAAACGGCGGCAATATCGGTAGTTCCGGCGCCGATGTCGATAATCAAAGCGCCGTTCGGTTTCGTGAAATCAATTCCGAGGCCGAGGGCAGCCGCAACGGGCGCTTCAATTGTGCAAACGCTCCTGCCTCCGGCGTCCCTTGCAACATTGGCGACCGAGCGGTGCTGAAGCGTGGTCACCGCGATCGGGACCGAGACCATTATGCGCGGTTTGAACACCCTGTGCCCAAACGCTTCTTTCATATAATATTTAAGCATAAGTTCCGCTGTTTTATAATCGGATATTGTGCCGCGCGTCATCGGGAAAACGGTCGTGAGACTTTCAGGCGTCCGTCCGATCATTTTATAGGCGCGCTCACCGAAACAGACCGGCTCCCAGGTTTCGGTGTCGACGGTTGCGACCGACGGCTGCTCCAAAACCACCTTGGAGCCCTGAAGTAAAATCGTTTTGCTGGTGCCGAAATCGACGGCTATATCAATAGGCATTTTTGCTCTACCTCTCAAAATATTTTCTAAAACAAATTATAATTCAATTCCTTTCCTTTTTCAAGATGTTTTGAAATTATTTCTCACTTTTGCGACCGTTTAAGAGTCTTTGATTTTTTGAAGCGAAAATTTTTCAAGCCGCGAAACCTGCGCCTGACTGATACCGATTTCAGACGACACTTCCATCTGCGTTTTTCCGTCGATAAACCTCATTTTCAGAATTCGTCTTTCGCGGTCGCTTAACCCCCTTATTGCCTCTTTCATACTTATTTCGTCAAGCCAGTTTTTATCATCGTTGTTGTCGCCCACCTGGTCAAGCACATATATCGTGTCGCCGCCCTCCGAAAAGACAGGCTCATAAAGAGAGAGCGGGTCAACCACGCTGCCTAGAGCCATAACCACATCGGCTTTTTCAATTCCGAGTGCCGCCGCTATTTCCTCCGCAGTCGGCTCTCTGCCGTTTTCCGCTATATATTTTTCTTTTGTCTGCATAACGCGGTATGCCGTGTCTTTTATCGAACGGGATATTCTGACGGGCGTTGAATCCCTTAAATGCCGCCTGATTTCGCCGATTATCATAGGAACGGCATAAGTGCTTAACTGAATGTCAAGTGATATATCAAAATTATCGATTGATTTGATAAGACCGATACACCCGATTTGGAACAAGTCGTCAGGATTTTCACCCCTGCCCGAAAAGCGCTGAATCACACTGAGCACAAGCCTTAAATTTCCGTTTATCAGTTTTTCGCGCGCGGTTTTATCTCCGTTTTTCATTTCCTTCAGCAGTTTTTTGTTTTCTTCCCCCGACAACGCCCGAAGATTTGCGGTGTTCACATTTGATATTTCCACTTTGTTAAGCAAATAAAAGACCTTCCTTTCAAACAATGTGGTGTTGACCCTGATAGCAGCAACACTAATAACATTATTTCCAAAAAAGGCTTTTTTTAATTAAGTATAATCTGAATTTTGTGCAGCCAAAACACAAAAGGCGCCCGTGCCGAATAACACGAGCGCATTTATATAAAAGGGGCACAGTCGGTTTTCCTGAGGGTCCGCCGCGGCGGCCGCCGAACATTAAATATTCATTTTCGCCCCTATTTTATATTATGCCGACTTTTGCAATGGGTTAAAATTTGTTGTGGAACTTTTTGCCCGTGAGCAAAGCCGAAAAAGCATTGCACACGGATTGTTTTGTCTTTTATTTACATTTCTTTTCTTGTGTTTTCGCGGGATATGCGTTATAATAATTGTAAACATCGTTAAAAGTTAAAACTAAACAATTAAAAATCGACATTAAAAGAGCAAAGAGGTTAAATTGATGGAGATTGACGCAAGCACTGCCGGTGTTATGCCCGGGGGACTGAACAACAGATTTCAAATAAAATTGCTTGTTTGCTATGTTGCAAATGAACTTAATATGCCTATATCCACACAAAAATTCACGAGTCTTATGCACTATGAGGGAATTGCCAACTATTTTGAACTTATGTCGGCTGTGAGTTCCCTTGAGGGCACCGAACACATTTCGTATATCGAAGATAAAAACGACCGAAAATATGTCATCACGCAAAAGGGCCGCGATATGTTGACGGAATTTTCGAATATGCTGCCGGCGACCATTAAAAAATATTCGATGGACGCGCTCAAAAAAATGTATGCGCGTGAACGCAACGAGCGTGAAAACAAGGTGAATATCGAAAAATACGAGAACGGCTGCATTGTCTCCTGCTCTGTTATGGAGGGCGAGAGAGAGCAAATGACCGTGAGACTTTTTGTGCCCGATGAAGATTGTGCAAAAAATGTCATTGATATTTTTCTTGACGACCCGACAAGGGTTTTTGTCAATATTCTTGACCTTATGACCGGAAATCAGTGACTTTATCCGATTTTGAATTGCAGCAAAAAACGCCCAAACCCATATCGGGGTCAGGCACTGCAAAAATTTTTAAGCTAAAACCAAGTTTGCGGCTTCGGGGTACACACCCCAAAAATGACAATGCCCGACTCAGAATGAGTCAGGCATCGCCTGTGGAGCTGAAGATGGGACTCGAACCCACGACCTGCTGATTACGAATCAGCTGCTCTACCAACTGAGCCACTCCAGCAAAGCTTTTTAATTATACCAACTGTGAATTGTTTAGTCAAGCATTTTTATTTTATTTAAAGGAATGAAAACTTATGTCCATCAAAGAAAAAGACGACCTTTCCAGAAGTCTTATCGGTTACCGCAAAAGAAATCATCTGACGCAGGCGCAGGTTGCGGAAAAAATCGGGATACCGCGCGAGCGCTACGCAAAATACGAAAACGGAACACCGCTCTCCTTTGACACAGCGGTGAAACTCGCCGATATTTACAACATCAGGCTTGATTCATTGAGGGGACTTCCCACGCTTTCGGTAAGCCGCGATGACACACTGAGCGAAACGGAAGCAACACCTTCGGAGGTTGAGGACTTTTTCAAAATGGACGCAGAACCCGACGGCGACACACCCGCAAATGTTGCTAAAATGCTTAAAATATTTAAAGAGGTTTTAACACCGAAAGAAAAAAGACTCCTTTTTTATAAAATCACCGAAATGATTTCGGGTGAATAACAAGCGCTCTCAAAATCACAAACATAAGGGACGGCAGAAAACACTGCCGCCCCTTTGTGTTTGTATTCAATAACCTATATCCTCATTGACGAGAATAATTTTAATCCTGTTTTTGCGCCGCTGCGGACCGCAAATGACATAGTTGCAGCAAATTCTGTTATCGCTGTTGCAGCCGTCGGTCATTCCCTGACAACCGCTTTTCAGCGAAACACACTCGCCCGCGTATTTGCAGTATGTTTCACAATCAAGGCGGACGGCGTTTCTGGGCGCGGCGACTTTTTTGACCCTCAACTGCGCTTCGTTTAAATCTTTGACAATTTTATTTTTGCCGACCACCATTATAACACTTTTGGGACCGTAAAGAATTGCCGAAACACGGTTTGAGTTGCCGTCGACATTAAAAAGAAATCCGTCCTCCGTTACAGCGTTTGAAGAACAAAAATAATTGTCTGCGCTATACGCTTTTTTCATAATTTCAACTGATTCCGCAGGGGTTTTAGCAACACTGCGGTCAAAGAAAATATAATCGCCGTTTCGCAAAAGCTCCGTGATTTTGCATTCTTCAAGCGACATTGAGCCGCCTGCCGCCGCCGATTCGCCCTTTTTGATAAGGCTTTTCACAATGTGGAGCGCTTCTTCTTTGCTTTCGGCAAAAAACGGCTGCATATTGTTTTTTTCGAGCGCTTTTGCCAACTTCTCAAACTTTTCCGTCATTTATGTTTCCTCCCTTTTGTTTTTATTTGATAATCGTTCCGCCGCCGACAACATAATCACCGTCGTAAAACACGGCTGCCTGTCCCGGTGAAATTGCCCTTTGGGGGCTGTCGAATCTTAAAAGCACATCGCCGTTCTCAAGAGGTGAAATCTCCGCCGGCTGCTCGCTTTGGCGGTAACGCACCTTGGCATTCACACGCAGCGGTGCCTCTAATTTTTCGATTGAAATAAAATTGCAATCGGACACCACCGCCGTGTCGGAAAAAAGTTGTTCGCTGTCACCGAGCGTCACGGTGTTGTCCGCGGCGTTTTTGGAAACGACAAACTGCGGTTTTCCGAGCGCCACGCCGAGACCTTTCCTCTGCCCTATCGTATAAGCAGGCATTCCGCGGTTTTCACCGAGCACCCTGCCGTCTTTATTTATGAATTTACCCTTAGGATACCGCTTGCCCGTATATCTTTCGATAAACGAAAAATAATCGCCGTCGGGCACAAAACATATATCCTGACTATCAGGCTTATTTGCGTTGACAAAGCCATGTTTTTGGGCAATTTCACGCACTTGCGGTTTGCAAAGTCCGCCGAGCGGAAAAAGCGTGTGTTTCAGTTGTTCCTGCGTCAGCGCATAAAGCACATAGGTTTGGTCTTTGGCGGTATCCGCCGGTTTTTTCAAAAAATACCGTCCGCTTTTTTCATCATATTCTCTGATTGCATAATGCCCCGTTGCAATATAATCGCAGCCGAGCAGTTCCGCCCTTTTGAGCATTTGGTCGAACTTGATAAATCTGTTGCAGTCAATGCACGGGTTGGGTGTGAATCCGCCGAGGTACCCGTCAACAAAGCGTTTGATTACATTTTCTTCAAATCCGTCCTTGAAATTAAAGACATAGTGCCTTATCCCGATTCGGTCACAAACGCTTCTCGCGTCAAGCACATCGCTGAGCGAACAGCAGGTGTGCGCCGCTTTTTGCTCCTCGTCGGATTCATTGTGAAGTTTGAGCGTTGCGCCGACCGTTTCAAACCCTTCTTCAAGCAACAAAACCGTTGCAACCGAGCTGTCCACGCCGCCGCTCATCGCCGACATAACTTTACTCATATTTCACATTCCTTTTTGTGTTTCGTGTGTTTTGTGCTCGGAAACCGATAAAATAACTTTTATTTAAATAAGCCGATTATCATATCCCAAAGTCCGTATGACGCGAGAGAAATGATTATCCCTGCCATAATGACACCAAAGAAAATGGCGATTATGGAATTTTTGAAACGCATATTCAACGCGTCGGCAACCAATGCCCCCGTCCACGCTCCGGTGCCCGGCAACGGTATTCCGACAAACAGAAGCAGTCCCCAAAAACGGTATTTGTTGAAGTTTTTGGATTTTGTCGCCGCTTTTCGCTCAATCCAATCAGCCACTTTTGCAAGATGTTTGAATTTTTTGAGCCAATTTATTATTTTTCTGATAAAGAACAGAATCAGCGGAATCGGCACCATATTTCCGAGGACGCATATCGGAAATGCGACAAACAGATTAACGCCGAGAGCGTAAGCCGCGATAAGTCCGCCGCGCAATTCCAAAATCGGCATAAGCGACACTATGAATATTATAACCTCGGGCGGTAAAACGCCTTTAAGACCGTTTATTATGCTGTCAATCATATTTTTTCTCCCTTATCATATTTTTTCGCAAAAGCCGTCATATTCGGCATCGTTTTTAATATTTAAACTCAAAATCTCAGTTCGTCTTCGTCAATGTAAGGTGCCTCATAAATTGTTTTTTTGGATTTTCTTTTCTTTAACGAAACACCGAGCAGAACTGACAGTACAATCACCGCGACAAGCAGTATTCCGGCTGTGAGAACCGCAATTTTGAAATAAAGTTCAAGATTTTTATCGATTTTTGACTCGGACTTTTTGACGATTTTCGTCTCGGTCGGCTGATAATATCTTATCATACCGCCCTCTTTCACATCATACTCATAAAGGTTGAGCTCGCCTTGGTCGTTTATCGCGTAAAATCTGACAACATCGTCGTTTTCGGTTGAATAGACGGTAACTGTCTGACCGTTGAGCTCCGCCGATTTTTCGGAAAAGTCTTTTGTTTTATCGTTTTCTATCGTCCCGACAAAAAGGAATGTTCTGCCCATAAAAGGCATTGAGACCGTCTTCAAAAAAGATATATTCTCTTTGTCGTAAAGATATAACTCGGGTGCCTGACCGTCGACGGCAAGCGCCGCAAGTTCAACGTCCGAAACGCTTTTGAACACGGGAATCTCGCGGTCATTATATCGGGAAATAGCAGCCGAAAAGCCTGACGGCGGCGTTATTCCCTCAAGATTTTCCGACAGGACATACTCCTGTTCTC
>CAVDRT010000218.1:0-3610 GCA_963611445.1 bacterium | reverse complement strand
GATTAAAAAGGCTCACGAAAAAGGCGTCAACATTCTTCTTCCTGTCGATAATATTGTCGGTCGTGAGTATAAAGAAGACACCGTTCATATGAGAATATATTCCGATTCAATTCCGGACGGCTGGATGGGCCTTGACATAGGACCCACAACCTGTGAACTTTTCGCAAAATCAATTCAGGGTGCCGGCACCGTAATTTGGAACGGACCTATGGGCGTTTCCGAATGGGATAACTTTGCAAACGGCACAATTGCGGTTGCAAAAGCAATTGCAGAGTCCGGCGCAATCTCAATCATCGGGGGCGGCGATTCGGCGGCAGCTGTTCAGAAACTCGGCTTTGCGGATAAGATGAGCCACATTTCCACCGGCGGCGGCGCTTCCCTCGAATATTTGGAGGGCAAAGAACTTCCCGGAATCGCAGCACTTAACGATAAAGACTAATGAATTTAATGTGCGGCACACGAATTTTCTGTGCCGCATTTAGTCGTTTAGAAACCGGATATAAAACGGCGCAAAAAAACTTAAAACAGCGCAGAAATCAATTTTTCGGGATTTTAAAGCAAACCGGAAACGGGGGCAGCCTTCGGTGCCGCGTGAAGAGTCGCCCCGGAAACAGCACCCGAAATACGGCGGCAGAATGGAGAAACAAAATGAACAAATCACTCAGAAAAGCAGTTATCGCAGGAAACTGGAAAATGAACAAAACACCGGCGGAGGCTACCGACCTTATAAACGAAATCAAACCGCTTGTGGCAGACGCCGACTGTGATGTCGTTGTTTGTGTGCCTTTTGTTGACCTTCAAAATGCACTTGACGCGACCAAAGGCTCAAATATCGGCGTCGGAGCCGAAAATTGCCACTTTGAGGCTTCGGGTGCTTTCACAGGTGAAATTTCCGCACCTATGCTCAAAGAAATGGGCGTGCAGTATGTTATAATCGGCCATTCGGAACGCAGGACTTACTTCGGCGAAACTGATGTGACGGTTAACAAAAGAACACTTGCCGCACTTTCGAACGGTCTTAAAGTTATCCTTTGCGTCGGTGAATATCTTGAACAGCGCGAGCAGGGCGTGACCAAAGAATTGGTTGCTATGCAGACCAAAATCGCTTTGGGCGGTGTCAGCGCCGAGCAGATGAAGAATGTCATCATTGCATATGAGCCTGTTTGGGCAATCGGAACGGGCAAAACCGCAACCGCAGAGCAGGCGAACGAAGTCTGCGCTGTTATCCGCGGCACACTTGAAGAACTTTACGGCAAAGCCGTGGCAGACGCCGCAACCGTTCAGTACGGCGGCTCAATGAATGCCAAAAACGCAGACGAACTTTTGGCTCAGCCCGATGTTGACGGAGGACTTATCGGCGGTGCTTCTCTCAAAGCCCCCGATTTCGCGGCAATCGTAAAAGCTGCAAGCAAATAATTTAAAAACGGAGGTTAACAAAATGAAAAAACCTGTTGTTTTGTGCATAATGGACGGTTTCGGAATCAGAGCCGAAACAAATGGAAATGCCATAAAAGCGGCAAAAACCCCTAATCTTGACAAATTTTTCAGTGAAAATCCTTTCACGACAATCGGCGCTTCCGGTCTTGATGTCGGTTTGCCGGACGGTCAGATGGGAAACAGTGAAGTCGGACACACCAATATCGGTGCCGGCAGAATTGTTTATCAAATGCTGGTTAAGATTTCAAAATCAATCGAAGACGGCAGTTTCTTTGAGATTGAAGCGCTTAAAAACGCGGTTAAAAACTGCAAAGAAAACGATTCCGCTCTCCATTTGATAGGTCTTTTGTCAAGCGGCGGCGTTCACAGCCACATTGACCATCTTTTCGGACTTTTACAGCTCGCAAAGAAAAACGGTCTTAAAAAAGTTTATGTGCATTGTATGATGGACGGCAGAGATGTTTCGACAACATCGGGCGTCGGTTTTATTAAAGAACTTCAGGATAAAATGGCTGAACTCGGCGTTGGAGAAATCGCTTCGATAATGGGAAGATATTACGCAATGGACCGTGACTTTGCCTGGGACAGAGTCGAAAAGGCATATGCCGCGATGGTTTACGGCGAGGGTGTTCAGAATACCGATGCGGTTAAGGCTATGGAAGACTCTTATGCCAACGGCGTGACCGATGAATTTATCGTTCCCACGGTTGTCAATAAATCCGGAATGATAAAAAGCGGCGACAGCGTTGTGATGTTTAACTTCCGCCCCGACCGTGCGCGCCAAATCACACGCACATTTGTTGATGAAAAATTCGACGGATTCGAGCGCAAAAACGGATTTTTCCCGCTCAATTATGTCTGTATGACACAGTATGATGAAACAATGCCCAATGTCAGCGTCGCTTTCCCGCCCGAAGAACTTAAAATGACTTTCGGCGAATATCTTGCCGACTGCGGTAAAACACAGCTCCGCATTGCCGAGACCCAGAAATATGCTCATGTCACTTTCTTCTTCAACGGCGGTGAAGAAAAGGAATTCAAGGGTGAGGACAGAATTCTCATTCATTCACCTGATGTTCCCACATTTGACCTGAAACCTGAAATGAGTGCGTATCCCGTTTGCGACGCTGTCTGTGAACAGATAGAATCGGGAAAATACGACGCTGTTATCCTTAATTTTGCCAACTGCGATATGGTCGGTCACACAGGCGTATTCGACGCTGCCGTTAAGGCCGTTGAAGCGGTTGACGAATGTGTCGGCAGGGTGGTTAAATCAACCCTTTCAATGGGCGGCACGGTGTTCATAACCGCCGACCACGGTAATGCTGACTGTATGATAGGCGAGGACGGCAAACCTTTCACACCGCACACCACAAACCCTGTTCCGTTCTGCGTTGTGGGCTATCCCTGCGAACTTCGCGAGGGCGGAAGATTGGCTGATATTGCACCGTCAATGCTCAAGGTTATGGGGCTCCCGCAACCCGAGGAAATGACAGGGGAAAGCCTTATAAAATGAGTTTTGGCAAGAGTTTGGCAGTATAATTTAAATTCAAAAACCGGCAGATAAAGTATTATCTGTCGGTTTTTTGTCGGTATTTTAACGCACTTTTCAGAAATTTTTTCAAAAACTTGAAAAAATTTACAGTTTAATCTTGCATTTGGTGGAAATATATGGTAAATTAGAGATAACAAATTTGACTGGAGGAAACCAAAATGGAAAACAAACAAAATGTGTTGATTGCTGACGATAATACGGAATTCGGCAGAGAGTGTGCAAAGGCTTTTGCCGCGCATAATATTTCTGCCGATTTGTGTGCAAAGGACGGGCAGGAATTGCTCGGGAGACTTAACAGTCGGGAATATGATATGGTGATTGCCGATGTCTTTATGAAAGGGCTTGACCTTGTCGGAGTTCTGAGCGCACTTAAAAAGACAGAGCGCAAAACGCTCCCGTTGGTGGTTGCGGTTTCGGCTTTCGATAATCCGAGACTCGAAGAGGAAACCATCTCGGCAGGTGCCGCGTATTATTTTATAAAACCGTTTGACCCCAATATGCTCGCTGAGCGTATGATTCAACTTATGAACTGGAACAGGAAAAATCAATCGGGCGCCGCAAAGACAAATGTCAGAGACAGCGACCTTGAATTTATGATAACCGATATAATTCACGAGA
>CAVDRT010000217.1:0-9547 GCA_963611445.1 bacterium | reverse complement strand
TTGCGATGCTATCGGTTTGATGTGATTCGAAATTTCATCCTTATCAACCCGTCGCATGCGGTTTGGGTCTTGTCTTTCAATCTTCCAAAATTTTTTGCAATTTTTCGATTTTCTCTCGGCTTGTGTTTTCAATGTCCTGAAATCTGAAGTCCATTCCGAGTTTTTCATATTTTGTTCGGCACAAATTTTTGAACGGCAAAAGTTCGATTTCTTCAACACAGCGGTAATGCCTGACAAGGTCTTTAAGTTTCAAAACGCTGTCCGCACTGTCGTTTATGCCGCCGATAATAACCTGCCTTATCCGCGTCGGAACGCCGTATTCGTCAAGTAATTTTAAAAACTCAAGCGGTGCGTCGATTTTACAGCCGACATATTTTTCATAATCGCCGTTGTTTGAATATTTAATGTCAAGCAGGCAGTAATCGGTCGATTTCAAAAGCCGCCGCACGCCGTCGTTCAAAACAGCGCCCGAGGTGTCAAGGCAGGTCGAAATATTTTCCGACTTGCAAAGTTCAAAAAACTCCGCCGCAAACCGTGCTTGTATCAGCGGCTCGCCGCCCGAGAGGGTCACGCCGCCGTCATTCCCGAAATACTCCCGAAAGCGAACTGCTTTTTCGAAAAGTTCTTTCGCCGTGCAGGTCTTTCCGCCCGACGCACTTTGCGTTTCGGGGTTGTGGCAGCAGGCGCAGCGAAGAGGGCAGCCCTGCATAAAAACCACATATCTGACGCCGGGACCATCCAGCGTGCCGAGAGTCTGGACCGAATTGACAAAACCTTTTGTTTCCTTTGCCATCAGAGCGCCTCGTGGAATGTTCGGCTGATAACTTCGCGCTGCTGTTCGCGCGAAAGTTTGTTGAAATTCACCGCATAACCCGAAACGCGAATGGTCAAATTCGGGTAATCTTCAGGGTTTTCATACGCTTTTAAAAGCGTTTCGCGATTCATAACATTTACATTTATATGGTGGGCTTTTTTGAGAAAATATCCGTCAAGAATCGAAACGAGATTGACAATTCTCTCACCGTCGTTTCTGCCGAGGGTGTCGGGCGTTATTGAAAATGTGTTGGAAATTCCGTCGCGGCAGTCGTCATAGGAAAGTTTTGCGACCGAATTGAGCGAAGCGAGAGCGCCGTTTTCTTCCCTGCCGTGCATTGGGTTTGCGCCGGGTGCGAACGGCGCGCCCGACAACCTGCCGTCGGGTGTGGCGGCGGTGTGTTTGCCGTACATAACATTTGAGGTTATGGTGAGGGCGGACAGGGTGTGTTCCGCTTTCCGGTATGCCGGGGTTTTTCTGAGTTCGGTTATCATCATATGGGTGATTCCTCTTGCAATGAGGTCAACACGGTCGTCATCATTGCCGAATTTGGGATAATCGCCCGAAATTTCAAATTCGGTTATATATCCGTCAGCGTTTCTTATCGGTTTTACTTTGGCATATTTAATCGCGCTCAAAGAATCGGTAATGACCGAAAGCCCCGCAATTCCGAACGCCATAAAGCGGTGAACCGCCGTGTCGTGAAGCGCCATTTGCGAACTTTCATAGGCGTATTTATCGTGCATAAAGTGTATGAGATTCATTGTGTTCACATACAAAGCGGCAAGCCAGCTAAGATATTCGGAAAATTCTTTAAAAACCTTGTCATAATCGAGGATTTCATCACTCATAACCGATTTTTGCGGACCGATATTTATTCCGCTCACGGTGTCGAATCCGCCGTTCAAAGCAAGCAGCAGCAACTTCGGCAAATTGCACCTTGCGCCGAAAAACTGCATTTGTTTTCCGATTTTCATTGCCGAAACGCAGCACGCGATAGCGTAATCGTCACCGTAAACGGGGCGCATAATGTCGTCGTTTTCATATTGAATCGAATCGGTGTCGCACGAAACTTTCGCGCAGAATTTTTTGAAAGGCAGCGGCAATTTGTTCGACCACAAAACCGTGAGGTTGGGCTCGGGCGCCGAGCCCAACGTATAGAGCGTGTTGAGAATCCTGAAACTGTTTTTGGTGACAAGCGTTCTGCCGTCATTTCCCATTCCGCCTATGCTCTCGGTTATCCACATCGGGTCGCCGCCGAACAACTCGTTGTATTCGGGTGTTCTCAAATGTCTGGCGATTCGAAGTTTGATGACAAAATCGTCAATCAGCTCCTGCGCGCTCGTCTCGGTCAGCGTTCCGTTTTGAAGGTCGCGCTCGATATAAATATCAAAAAATGTGCTGACCCTGCCGAGCGACATTGCCGCCCCGTTTTGCTCTTTGATTGCCGCAAGATAGCCGAAATAGGTCCACTGAATCGCTTCGCGCGCGGTTGCCGCAGGCAGGGAAATGTCAAAACCGTACCCTTCTGCCATTTGCTTCATTTCCCGCAAAGCCGAGATTTGAAGGCTCAGTTCTTCGTTGAGCCGTATTTTCTCTTCGTCAAAATTTCCGCACGAGATTGTCAGCTTATCCTTTTGTTTTTCTTCAATCAGTCGGTCGATGCCGTATAATGCAATCCGTCTGTAATCACCGATAATTCTGCCCCTGCCGTAAGCGTCGGGAAGCCCAGTGATTATATGGCTTCTGCGCGCGAGGCGCATTTCTTTGGTATAAGCCTTGAAAACGCCGTCGTTGTGCGTGGTCCTGTATTTAAATTCATCTTCGATTTTATCGCTTAATTTATAGCCGTACGCTTCGCACGCCTGCCGCGCCATGCGCATTCCGCCGAACGGGTTTATCCCTCTTTTAAGCGGACGGTTTGTTTGAATTCCGACAATGATTTCGTTTTCTTTGTCGATATAACCGGGCGCATACCCCAAAGTCCCCGAAACATTCTCGGTGTCAATATCAAGCACGCCGCCGAACTGCCGCTCAAGCGCAAAAAGTGAATTGACTTTCCCCATAATTTTGTTTGTTCTCTCGGTTGCGCCGCAGAGAAACGAGCCGTCGCCCGTGTATTCCTTATAGTTAAGGTTTACGAAGTTTGCAACATCGATTTTTTCCTGCCATTGTCCCTCGGCAAAACCGTTCCAAGCGTTGTTTTCCATTGTTTTCTCCTGACTTTTTGTATTTTTTGACTATGATATAATACTATATATTGTGGTTTGTGTCAATCCAAAAAACTTTATTTAGTATAAATTCCAAAATTCTTGATTTCTTGAACAAAATATTGTATGATTTAAACAGGTGAAATTTTTGAAAAAGAATGAAATTTATGAAATCGAGATAACCGCTCTCAGTGCCACGGGCAGCGGAGTGGGACATATTGACGGCACAGCGGTTTTTGTGCCATTTTCGGCGGTCGGTGACCGCCTTTTCGTGCTTATTGTCAAGGTCAAAAAGAACTATGCTTTCGGGAAAATCACCGAAATAATCTCGCCGTCGCCCGACAGGGTGAAAAACGCCTGTCCGGTTTTCGGCAGGTGCGGCGGCTGTTCTTTCAGGCATATATCTTACAGTGCCGAGGTTTCGGCAAAAGCGCTCACGGTGAGGGATAACATCCGCAGAATCGGCGGCATTGCGGATTTTGAAACAGACCCGCCGATTTGCGGCAAAAATCGGGCAGACCGCTACCGCAATAAGGCGCAGTACCCCGTGCGGCTTGAAAACGGAGAACTCAAAACAGGCTTTTTTTCGCAAAGGAGCCACCGTGTCAACAACTGTGCCGACTGCCTTTTGCAGCCCAAGATTTTTGAGGACATAATAAAAACCGCTGCGGAATTTATCAAAGCATTCAAAATCACGGTTTATGACGAAAACCTGAAAAAAGGACTTGTCCGCCACATTTGCGTGCGGCTTGCCGAAAAAACAGACGAGATTATGGTCATTGCCGTCGTCAACGGAAGTGCCTTGCCGCACAGCGAAGTTTTGGTCGAGGCGCTCAAAAACACAGTGGGCGAGCGGCTAAAAAGCGTTGTTCTTAATATAAATCGAGAAGATACAAATGTCGTGCTCGGCAAAGAGTGCAAAACCCTTTTCGGCAGCGGCTTTATAACAGATGAAATTTGCGGCATCCGCGTGCGTATTTCACCGCGGTCATTTTACCAGGTAAATCGCGAAATGGCTGAAAAACTTTATCTTAAAGC
Source organism: bacterium (assembly GCA_963611445.1). Lineage (GTDB taxonomy): Bacteria > Bacillota > Clostridia > Oscillospirales > Acutalibacteraceae > CAVALG01. The sequence continues at coordinate 5,485 of CAVDRT010000217.1, read as the reverse complement.
GGCGGAATATGCAAAGCCCGACGGCAAAACCGTGCTTGACCTTTATTGCGGAACGGGCACAATCGGGCTCACAATGGCAAAAAGGGCAAAAAAAATCATCGGCGTCGAAATCGTGCCCGAAGCGGTGGCAGACGCCGAAATAAACGCGGCGGAAAACGGCACTCAAAACGCCGAATTTATATGCGCCGACGCAGCAAAAGCCGCGGCAAAACTTTCAAAAAGAGGCGAAAAGCCCGATACGGTCATTCTCGACCCGCCGAGAAAGGGTTGCAGCGAAGAATTGCTCAAAATCACGGCAAATGAATTTTCACCCGAGCGAATTGTTTATGTCTCGTGTGACAGCGCAACGCTTGCAAGAGACCTGAAAATTTTGTCGGAACTCGGATATTCGCTCAAAAAAGCGACACCCTGCGACCTCTTTCCGCGCACAGCGCACGTCGAGACGGTTGTTCAGTTGGTTAGAAAAAAGCCGGATACGGTTCTTGATGTAAAAATCGATTTGAGCGAGCTTGATGTGACACCCGCCGAGACAGAAGCAACCTATCAGGAAATTAAAGATTATATCTCTGAACAGTATGGTGTAAGGGTTTCTTCTCTCTACATAGCCCAGGTGAAAGAAAAACACGGACTCAAGGAAAGAGAAAATTACAACAAACCGAAATCCGAGGATTCCAAACAACCGCAATGTCCGGCTGAGAAAAAGAAACTGATTGAAGAAGCATTGAGGCATTTCCAGATGATGGATTGACGCAGATAAGCAGTGCCCACCGATTCATAAGACCGGCGGGCATCGCTTTATGGTACGGTTGGCGTGTAATGTGTTTCTGCTCTTTTGTGCAAAACGTCATTTAAAACCGAAGCATTGAACCAACCTGTACAGGTTAATTCCTGGGTTCTACTCGCTTCCAGTTTGCAATTTCGGCTTGAATACGAGGATCCGTTTCAGCAGCATAGCAGGGTTGTTCCATCATATTGACAAGGCCTGTATTCGGAAGAACAGTAATAGCAAGAGAATCAAAGATGTCAAAGGCTCTGCTGTTTTTTAGTTGTATCAACTCTATAGTAGAAATAAGCGATAAACTGCAACGGATCCGGTAAAGCAATGTCCGGCGCGTAAGAGGAGAAGTTCAATGCAAACCAGACAACGTCTTTATCTGTCGGGCATTCTTCGTGTAGGAAACGTGTCCATTCCTTGTACACTGTTGACCAGCCATATTGGTTAATTAAGGCTTCTGCAAGATCTTCAATGTGATCCAGTTCTGCGTCACTGTAATCGTAGTCCGGGTCAATAGTCAGGAGAAATTTTGATGTTTCTCTTAATTCCGGTTTGGCATTCATTTCTTTTTTCACAAGTTTTACCTGGCCCGTTATACTTCAATATCCAAGTCAATTCCTGCGGAATCTTCTATGAAAAACTGGTCCCGAAGATCGATTTCTTTCTTTAACTTGAGCTTCTGAATCTTGTTTAAAGGGACGATAAACTGAAAAGCATCCGACCTAAATTCTTGAGCAAGAATGCGAGAGTAAAGCTTGGAAATAAACATACTCCATGATTAAACAGGCTCGGTCAGTTATGACCGGGCCTGTTGTTCACTGATAAAAGTGAATATTCACCGAAAATTCACTCTGAATGAATTTTGAGAAAATCAACTATGTATTCCGGCTTTCCACTTTTCAATCTCGACAAGTATCCGTTCATCTTTCGTTGGATTATAATACGGGTTTTGCATCATATTTATAAGGTTGTGATTGGAAAGTATGTTGATTGCCAATCCCTCAAAAAGTTCTCCTGCTTCATCCCAATACTTGTCCATGTCCACCCGATAATAGAGATAGCTGATAAAATCCAGAGGGTCGGGGATTTTTAATTCAGCGGCATTGTAATAAATATAAAGGTTCACAAAGTTGATTACATCGTCAGGAGTTGTGCATTCTGTGTGGAGATGCTGCCTCCAAATAGGATAAATATCTTCCCACTGATAGTTCTCAAATAATTCCCAGGATGTTTTTAAGTGATCCTCGTGATCTTCGGGATCGAAGCTGTCATCTGTAAAACGACAGTTCAGCAGATAATCGGTATATTCTTCTATTGTTTTCATCGTTAATTTCCTTTCTTTTTCTTAAACAGGATGGATGGCAGCTTGCCAAAAACTTCGTCAGCGACATCCATAGACTTTGAACTTGGTTTATAATGACCGCTTTGATTATCATATGATGCAATTTTTCCGCCTTGTATATGAACAATCCCGGCCATTTGTACCTGTGGATCTTTTCCCCCGATCAATGTGGGGTGTGGCGTTGGAGCACCATCCCGACCGTTTCCATTTCTTCTACCAAGAATAATGTTGCCATCCAGGTCAATAACATACGGCATATCAATGTTTGTATTTTTGTTGCCGATATAATTGCCATTAATCATATCGTTGATATTTTGAGCAGTAGGATTCTTATCATAATGCCCATCATGATATGTGCCATTCTTAATATCCATCTCGTGCATGCTTTTTTCGACATGGTACGAAGGTGCATAGGGCTGAGAACCGCTGCCTCCACCATAACTGCCATTCGCTCCGCTTCCCATTATCGATCACCGACCTTCACTCGTGTGATCCAGTCGGGATATTGAACAAATTCAGCAGCATGTAAATACTGTCCGAAAACCTTTTCATTCATAGAGCCGTAAACTAGCACAATTTTCGGCTCAAGTGTTTCCAACATAGAGGCAAGTCCAGTTTCAAAGTGATACTTGTCATCACGCGTTTTGAAGCAGCCATACGTACCAATTGCGACAATGCTGTTTTTCTCGACACCAAGAAACGCAATGCGTTCAGGAAATAGTTTTGTAGTATATGTAAGCTCATTTCCCCAGCGAATTTGAGGAATAACATACGCCCCTCTATGCTGGTAATAGAATCCTATTGCCCTGTTACGGTAGACATTGGAAATCTGTACGGCGAGCGGTGCATTACGATACAGTGAGCAATCCGGCGAGAGTACCAACTTGGCTTTTTCGGGCGTAACAAGGGGATTTCTCTTGAATTCCTCGATATATTTCTCCGGTGCGATAAGCACATCAGAGAATTCGTTGTCCATTTCATAAAACCCGACGGCAACGTTGTCACCTTCAAGTCGATCCCTTTCAGTAAACGGAACTATATCAGAAGGGATAAGAAACTTGTCCGGTTTTCGGATTAACGGAATGCCCAAATACCCGTCGAACTCAGCACCGTGAACAAGCTCAGGATTCATCCCGTCATCAATAATCGCTTTTCGTTTTTTCTTATTCATTATATCATACTCCTTATTAAAAATGTGGTATAAGTTTGAGCTTTTTTATAATTTCTGCTTAGAAAACAGAAAAATGCCGCAGAAACGTTTGCAGATGCCCGATAAAAATTTCGGGAAAATCTGCAATATAGCACGTCTCTGCGGCTTATTTGCAAGCATCAATATTCAATTGTGTTTGTCATTAAGGTGGGCGTTCACTGCTTTGCTTTCCGCCATCGGTGAAGTGGCTGTATAACCCCTGCCGATTTTTAAATTATTTAATCGGAATCATAAACCCATCTGCGGCGGCAGAGCAGACATCACCGCCTATCACCTTGCCGTCCGATACCATAAGATGAAGCATAACTTCCTCGTTTTTTTCGGGATAATTCAAAACCGAATATGTGAAAATCTGTACTTTTTTACCTTTATAAGGCGTGAGGTCAAACCCCGCCTTTTTTTGTATTTCGTTGTAATTTTCATAAACATCGCCGAAATTTTGCGGTATGGTCACGGTCTTGACTTTAAGCGTTGTTCGGTCGATTTCCCAGCCGAGGTTTGCGACATATTCCTCCCGCGATTTTTCGTCGGCTGCCAAGTCGCCCGCGGTTTTAAATCCATTCATCACGGCGGCTGCCAAAACAATGACAAGCCCCATCGCCGCAATCCAAGCCGGCAGTATCCTTTTCCTGAATTTCATACTCTTAATGAACATAAAAAGCCCCCTGTTGCGGTTTGCCGCGCGTTGTGGTTAGGCTGACGAGAGTTGACCCCGTCCGCCCGTTTCCCGGCGTCCGTTCTAAATAATATGCCGTCAAAACGGCGGATTTTCCGCGAAAAAGGAATTTTTTTGTTTTAAAATATTGAAATTTTTCCGAAAAGTCATATAATACATATTGGAAAATATTAAATGAGAGAATGAAAGATTATGGATTACGGAATTTTATTGAGCCTTGCGGTCATACTGCTGTTCGGCAAACTGTTCGGGCTCGCAACGCAATACGCCCACCTGACGCAGGTTGTGGGAGCGCTGCTTGCCGGCGTTATTTTAGGACCGAGTTGCCTCGGCGTTTTGCATATGAACGACTTTTTGTCAACCGCTTCGGAAATCGGCGTCATAATGCTGATGTTCCTTGCAGGTCTTGACACGGATATAAAAGAACTCAAAAATACGGGCGTCGCCGCATTTGTTGTGGCGTGCCTCGGGGTGCTCGTGCCGATAATCGGGTGCGGCGCGGTATACGCTCTGTTTTTTGTCAGAACGGTCAATTTCCTTAATATCGTGAAAGCGATATTCACGGGTGTTGTTTTCGCGGCAACCTCGGTCAGCATAACGGTTGAAACGCTCAACGAAATGGGCAAACTCAAAACGAAGGTCGGTGCAACGCTTCTGTCTGCGGCGCTTATCGACGACATAATCGGAATTGTCGTTTTGAGCATTGTCACGGGAATTGCGGATTCCGCAACCGGCTCCGAGAGCGGCGGCGAAAGCCCGTTCATTGTCATCGGGAAAATTCTTTTGTTCTTTGTTTTCACTTTTGCGGTCGGATTCATAATGCGAAAAATTTTCGACAAACTTGAAGTGAATTATGACGGGCACAGAAGAATTGCCGTTTGGGCGTTTGCTTTTTGCTTTTTGATGTCCTATTGCGCCGAGGAACTTTTCGGCGTTGCCGATATAACGGGCGCGTTTTTTGCGGGCGCGATTCTCTGCAACATTGCGGGGCTCAGGCAATATGTCGCGAAAAAGGTCAATGTCACGGCGTATATGCTGTTTTCACCGATATTTTTTGCGAGCATAGGTCTAAAAACCAACCTCAAAACGCTCAACAAAAATATAATTTTTTTCGCCGCCGTGCTTGCCGTTTTCGCCGTGATAACCAAAATTATCGGCTGCGGACTCGGCGCGCGCCTTTGCAAAATGAGCAACCGTGAATCACTTTCAATCGGAATCGGAATGGTGGCAAGGGGTGAAGTTGCCCTTATGGTCGCGCAAAAGGGCATAAATTCGGGATATATCGATGAGAAAATATTCCCCGCAATTGTATTCGTGGTCATAATCGCCGCGCTGATAACGCCCGTTTTGCTCAAACTTTCATTCAAAGGCCACAGCCAAACGGCATAAAGCAATTAAAATAAACAAAAACAAAAACGGCAGGATTTTAGTGAACTGCCCCATATTGTGCAGACAGTACAAAAACAGCCTAATTGGTAGAAA
>CAVDRT010000216.1:0-3077 GCA_963611445.1 bacterium | reverse complement strand
TTATAAGCTTTGCGGACGGGAGCTCGCGCGCCAGCCGTTCGCTCACCTTTATCATTGCGATTTTTATTATATCCGCCGCCGTTCCCTGAATCGGCATATTCCTTGCCACCCGTTCGCCGAATGCCACAACCATACGGTTGGAATTTGAAAGTTCGGGCAAATACCTTCTTCTGCCGAAAACAGTGCTGACAAAACCATCGCGTTTCGCTTCTTCAATCACACGGTGCATATAACGGTCGATTGACGGATAGGTTGCAAGATAACTTTTAATATATTCGTCAGCCTCTTTTCTTGAAACGCCGATGTCCTTTGAAAGCGAAAAGGCACCGATTCCGTAGACAATGCCGAAATTAACCGCTTTCGCCCTGCTTCGCATAAGCGGGGTCACCATATTAAGCGGCATATTGAAAACACGCGCGGCGGTTGACAAGTGAATGTCATCGCCGTTTTTAAAGGCGTTTATCATAGTTTCGTCGCCCGCGACAGAGGCGAGAACCCGCAACTCAATCTGCGAATAATCGGCGTCGCAAAGCACAAAGCCATCCTTTGCTTTAAAAAATTTTCTGAGTTTTTTGCCTTCGGGTCTTCTCACCGGGATATTTTGCAAATTAGGCTCGGACGAACTTATTCTGCCTGTTTTTGTTTCGGTTTGATTAAAAGTCGACCTTATCCTGCCGTCACTGTCCTGTGCGGCGGAAAGCCCGTCACAATAGGTTGATTTAAGTTTTGCCAGCGTTCTGTACTGCAAAACATTTTCAACGACCGGATAGTCAGCCCGCAAATCTTCAAGCACATCGGCTGAGGTTGAATATCCGCTTTTGGTTTTCTTTTTGGCGGGAATTCCCAACTTTTCAAAAAGCGCCGTGCCCAACTGCTTGGGAGAATTAAGGTTAAACTCATATCCGACTTCCTCGGTGACACTTTTGCGAAGAGTTTCAATTTCCGTTTCAAGTTCTTTGCCGTATTTGATAAGCCCCTCTTTATCAACCAAAAAGCCCTCGATTTCCATTTCTGCCAACACAAGAGAGAGCGGAAGTTCAATATTGTCAAGCACACCCGACAAATTGTTTGAATTGATTTTTTCGGTCAGCGCGTCGCAAAGCACGGCGTTTTCGGCAGCTGACTTAAACGGCTCTTCATTGATGTTCACACGGATTTTATAGGACGCGGAAAGCGTATCTATTCCGTAATCGGTTGATGACGGATTGAGAAGATACGCGGCAAGCATTGTATCAAATACAATGCCCTTTGCGTTTATGCCGTTTTTTATGCAATATTTATATATTGATTTTGCGTCATAGACCCGTTTTTTGATGTCGGGGTTTTCCATAAGCGTTTTAAAATCCGAAAGGCTTATTTTACCGACCGCCGTTTTATTCCTGAGTACGGCAAAACCGTCGGCAAGGATAAGGTCGACCGTGCCGCCGTTTTCGGGCATTTCGATATTGTCACTGATAAAAAATTCATCTTCGGGGGAAACGACGCTCTCAGCCGCTGCGTCGGCGATTGAAAGGCCGTAATGTTCCGCCTGTTTTCTGAGTTCGTATTTATAAAGAACATCGGCAAGCCCGCGTCTGTCAAGTTCTCCCCTTTTATATTCCGACACACACCTAAGCGGAACATCTCTGCAAATCGTACCGAGCCATTTTGAAAGGTATGCGCTTTCTTCCCCGGCACGCAGTTTGTTTCTGACGCCGTCTTTTATATCAAGGTTGTCAAGATTTTGATAAATGTAATCTATGTTTCCGAATTTTGAAATAAGTTCCCCTGCCGTTTTTTGTCCAACGCCGGCAACACCCGGTATATTATCCGAAGCATCTCCCTGAAGCGCTTTTATTTCAATCATTCCGTCGGGAGTCACACCGTATTTTTCGGCAATCACCTCGGGGGTGTAAACCGTGATTTCGGGTTTGCCCCCCTTTGTGGCGGAAAGGAGAACTTTTGTGTGCTCCGAGACCAGTTGAAGCGAATCGCGGTCGCCCGTGGCAATCACACATTCGTCTCCGTTTTCGTCGCAAAGTTTTGAAATGCTCCCCAAAATATCGTCCGCTTCATAGCCCTCTTTTTCGATATTTTTATATCCGAGGAAAGAAATAATTTCTTTCATAACGGGAATTTGCTGCAAAAGCTCATCGGGTGTTTTGTGCCTGCCTGCTTTATATTCGGCGTATTTTTTATGTCTGAATGTCGGCGCGTGAACATCCCACGCAGCGACAACCCCGTCGGGATTTTCCATTTCGCAGAGTTTTTGCAAAGTGTTTAAAAACCCGACAAGTGCATTGGTGTATTGTCCGTTTTTTGTGGTCAGTATTCTGATTCCGTAAAAAGCACGGTTAATTATACTGTTTCCGTCAATCGCTAATATTTTCATTGTTTTCCTCCGAATTTCGGAAAATCTTTTCAATCTATATCTTTCACAGTATAACACAAATTCCAAAGAAACAAAACACTTTTTCCCAAATATTATTGTGAGCGCCGAAATTAAGTCCCCTGATTTCTTGACAAATCCCCCCGAAACTGTAAAATATAAAGAGTCAGTATATGTGAATTATTGAGGTTTTAATATGTTTATCGGAAGTTTTGAAATAAAAGGATATGCCGCGCTCGCCCCTATGGCAGGCGTCGCCGACCGCGCGTTCAGAGAAATCTGCCGCAGTTTCGGTGCGGCTTACACTGTCGGGGAACTGACAAGTTCAAAAGGAATCGTTCTCGGCGACCGAAAGTCGGATTTGCTGCTTGCGGCGCACGAAAAAGAGCGTCCGTTTGCCTCACAGCTTTTCGGCTCAGACCCGGAAATTATGGCAAAAGCAGCGGAAAAAGCGCTTGCATATTCACCTGATTTCATCGATATAAATATGGGCTGCCCGGCACCGAAAGTGGCAATTGCGGGCAAAGGCGGCAGCGCGCTTATGAAAGACCCGAAACTCGCCGAAGAGATTGTGCGAAAAGTGGCGGCGGTATCAACCGTTCCCGTCACCGTTAAAATGCGCACGGGATGGGACGAGGACACTGTCAACGCGGTTGAACTTGCCAAAAGGGTCGAAAATGCCGGAGCCGCCGCTGTCACTGTGCACGGA
>CAVDRT010000215.1:0-13279 GCA_963611445.1 bacterium | reverse complement strand
GTTAAGAACACTCGATATGGTCGAGGTGACAGGATTCGAACCTGCGGCCTCTGCGTCCCGAACGCAGCGCTCTACCAAACTGAGCCACACCTCGTTGTTAAATTTGTGCTCCCCGAAAAGTGCCCGACGACACCCACAAAAAGCGTACTTATAGAGTATATCGGAAATGTGGGTGTTTGTCAATAGTTAAAATGATAATTTTTCGGTTTGTGCCGAAAAAGCGGCGGGCAGGTTTGACTCTCGTCAGTCCGGTTCACAATCCCAAAAATCTTTATCTGTCAATAAGTTTTTTGAAATTTAATTTTTTCAGCAAAAAGTAAAGCGGCAGTCCGACAACATACCCAACAACCAGTTCACCGAGCCCGACATAGAGCGCGAAAGAGAGAAACGCGGCAACAAAACCGGCTTTCGGAGCGGTCATATACGCCAATTCCGCGCCCACAATGACCGCATTGAAAAGCGCCTGCACAAGCGGAATTATGTAAATCGATTTTTGCCCGATTTTTTTGCAGAACACCGACGCCGCCAATGTTGCCAAAAGCGTTGCCGAACTTCCGAGCAGAATATCTATAATTCCGTACGGACTCATCAGATTTGCAAGCACACAGCCGAGCGTCAGACCCGGAACTGCAAGCGGTGTGAAGGCGGCAAGCATGATGAGTGATTCTGAAATTCTGAACTGAAGGGGACCGTAGGAAATCGGGGAAACAGCAAAGGTCAACGCGGCATAAACCGCCGCGATGAGGGCTGTCAGGATTACTTTTTTGACACTTTTTTTCATATTTTGATTTCTCCTTAGTTTTGTTTTTTGCCGCATGCGCGGCTCGGTCAGGATTTTGCGAACTGACCGAAAAATCAACCGCCGGTTTTCATAATCGGCGGTTAAATTTTGAATTTATTTCGCGCAGTGCTCACAACCGCAATCTTCGCAGTCTTTGCCGAGAATCGGCTCGGGGTCAATCCCCTGTTTTACATAATAATCTCTGAGCGCTGCTTTGATTGCCTGTTCCGCCAATACGGAACAGTGAATTTTATGTGCCGGAAGTCCGCCCAACGCTTCAACAACAGCCTTGTTTGAAAGGGCAATTGCATCGTTGACCGAATGACCTTTTATCATTTCGGTGGCAATTGAAGAAGTGGCAATTGCGGAAGCGCAGCCGTATGTTTTGAACTTGCAATCGGTGATTATTCCGTTATCTATTTTCAAAAACATCTTCATTATATCGCCGCACTTGGCGTTTCCGACCTCACCGACGCCGTCGGCATTTTCGATTTCACCCATATTTCTCGGGTGCATAAAATGATCCATTACTTGTTCTGTGTACATAACTCTTTTTCCTCCTTCTTGATTCTGTCCCAAAGGGGCGACATTTTGCGGAGACGGTCGATTATTCCGGGCAGGACTTCAAGTATCCTGTCGGCGTCTTCAAGTGTGTTACCGTCCGAAAAAGTGAGCCTTAATGAGCCGTGCGCCACCTCGTGTTTTAAGCCTATCGCGAGCAAAACATGGCTCGGGTCGAGCGAGCCCGAAGTGCAGGCTGAGCCCGATGAAGACGCGATTCCTTCGGAATCAAGCAAAAGTATAAGCGATTCGCCCTCGACGCCCTCAAACGAAATGTTGACATTTCCGGGCAGGCGCTGCTCGCGGTCGCCGTTGAGGCGCGAGTGCTCAATTTTCAGCGCGCCGTCAATCACGCGGCTGCTTATCTCACGCATTTTTTCGGCGCGTTCATCTATTGTTGAGCAAGCCTTTTCAATGGCATACCCGAGCCCGACAATGGCGGGTGTGTTCTCGGTGCCGGCTCTTCTTCCGCGCTCCTGCGCGCCGCCTTCGATAAGATTCGGAATAAATATACCTTTTCTCATATAAAGCGCTCCGATGCCTTTCGGACCGTGGAATTTATGCCCCGACATCGAGAGCATATCAATGTTCATTTCCTTGACATCGATTTTCACATTTCCGACCGCCTGTACCGCGTCGGTGTGGAAAATAATGCCCGCCTCGCGGCAGACCTTGCCGATTTCGGCAATGGGCTGTATTGTTCCGATTTCATTGTTTGCGAACATCACGGTGACAAGGCCTGTGTCTTCTCTCAAAGCCGCTTTAAGCTCGTCCACTCTCACAATGCCGTTTTCGTGCACCGGTAAAAGTGTGACTTCAAAGCCCTCTTTTTTAAGGACATCCAAGGTGTGAAGCACCGCGTGGTGTTCAAAAGCGGTGGAAATTATATGTTTTTTGCCTTTTGCAAGCATTTTGTGTGCAACGCCTTTGATTGCCCAGTTATCACTTTCGCTTCCGCCGCCCGAAAAATATATTTCGTTGGTATCGGCGCCGATTGCCTTTGCAACCTGCTCGCGTGCACGGTCAATTGCCGCGCGTGAACGCTGCCCGAAATCATAAAGGCTTGAAGCGTTACCGTATTCATCTGTGAGATACGGCATCATTTTTTCAAGCACTTCTGGGTCAAGCCGTGTTGTTGCGGCGTTATCCGCATAGATAAATCTTTTTGACATATTAAGGACTCCAATACTTTGACAATTTCAACATAATGTATTGTATACCTTTTTGGTATACTTATCAATAGGTTTTTCGAAAAAATTGTAAATATTTTTTGAATATATCAGAATTTTTTCCTTTCTGCGACCGCAAGTGCGTCACATCTTTCATTTTGCGGATGCCCGTCGTGCCCTTTTATCCAAAAAAATTCAACCTTATGGCGGGAAAGTTCGGAAAGAAGTTTTTCCCACAAATCAACATTAAGCGCCGGTTTTTTATCGGACTTCCGCCAGCCGTTTTTCCGCCAGCCGTATACCCAGCCTTTGGTCACGGAATCGCAGACATATTTCGAATCGGTTGTGAGTTTGACCTCGCATGGTTCTTTTAAAGCCCTCAGCGCCTCGATACAGGCGGTGAGTTCCATTCGGTTATTTGTGGTTTCACGCTCGCCGCCCGACAATTCTTTTTTGTTTCCGTTATATTGGAGCACAGCCCCCCAGCCGCCGGGGCCGGGATTGCCCGAACACGCTCCGTCAGTATATATAAACACCTGTTTTATTTTTATCACCAAACCTTTAATATCCCCCCAAAAACAATTCAAACCGAAAAACGGCATTTTGCCGCCGGGGCGATTTTTTCGTTCTCTCAAAAGAAAAATTTCAATACTTTCTGAAACTTCCGATTACTTTTCCGAGAATTTGAATATTTTCGGCGTATATCGGTTCAAAATCGGGGTTTTCGGGCATAAGATAAGGCACACCCTCATTGTATTCGAGCCTTTTAACCGTGGCTTCGTCCTCAATAAGCGCGACGACTATATCACCGCGGCGCACCGATTTATCCTTGTCGGCGACAATAATATCCCCGTCCAAAATTCCGGCGTTTTTCATACTGAGCCCCACGACGCGCAGCGCAAAAAGTCCCTCGTTGCCGTCTGAATTCACGGGATACGGAATATAATCTTCAATTTCCTCAACCGCAAGAATGGGCTTCCCCGCGGTCACTCTGCCGATGAGCGGAACTTGCGCGGAATCCGTGTGCCCTGCTATGCGTATAGCACGCGAAAATTTCGGGTCGCGCGTAATATATCCGCGCTCTTCGAGCACATTCAAAATGCCGTGAACGGTTGATGTGGATTTTATCCCCGTGGCGGCACAGATTTCCCTCACCGTCGGCGGAACGGCGCCCGACGATTCGCGAACTAAGAATTTATAGACTTTTTCCTGCTTTTCGTTCAAACCCTCTTTTGACATAGCCCGGCCCCCAAAAAGAACATATATTCGTCTTTATTGTAACATCATCTTTGTTTTATTTCAACAGTTTATTGAAATTTTGTTTAAAATGGATTATAATGTTTTCGGAAAATGACAGCCTGATGATTTTCGCGAATTTTCAGGGGGAATTCAGGAGGAACAAAATGGATATGACACTGATTGTAATGGCTGCGGGAATGGGCAGCCGCTTCGGAGGGCTTAAACAGGTTGAGCCTATCGGACCGAACGGTGAAGCAATTCTCGATTTTTCGGTTTATGACGCAAAGCGCGCCGGCTTCAGCAAGGTTGTGTTTGTCATAAAGCACGCAATTGAAAAAGAGTTCAAAGAACTCGTGGGAAAAAGGCTTCAAGGAAAAATCAATGTGGAATATGTTTTTCAGGAAACCGATCGTCTGCCGGAAGGTCTTTCCTGCCCCGACGGCAGAACAAAGCCCTGGGGCACGGGTCACGCGGTGCTTTGCTGCAAAGATGTTGTGAAAACCCCGTTTGCGGTTATAAACTCAGACGATTTTTACGGCAAAGAAGCGTTTTTGCAGATTGCGGACGGCATTAAAAACGGCGACTACTGTATGGCGGGCTTCCGCCTCGGGAACACAGTGACCGAAAACGGTTATGTGTCAAGAGGAGTTTGCGAAACCGAAAACGGTTTGCTCAAAAGTATCACGGAATACAAAAGAATCGACCCCGACTGCGTTTGCGATGTCAACGGTGTCAAGAAGCAACTTTCGCCCGACACGGTGGTTTCAATGAATTTTTGGGGTTTCACACCCGATATTTTCGAATATATCGAAGAAGATTTCATTGAATTTTTCAAAAACAACTCACAGGATCCGACTGCGGAATTTTATCTCCCCTCGGTTGTTGACAAACTCATTAAAACCGGCAAAAAAACCGTGAGTGTTAAAATTGCCGAAAGCAAATGGTACGGCGTTACATACAAAGAAGACAAAGCAGGCGTTGTCGACGCCGTTAAAAAACTTATATCCGACGGAGAGTACCCGAATCTTTAATTCCGCTCTTTTCGGGCGGCAGAAAGGAAAAACTATGCTTAAAAACATCACCGAAGAATCCAAAAAAGCGGTTTGCGAACTGATTGAAGCCGCAAAACTCAAAAAGGGCGATATTCTCATTGTCGGCTGTTCTTCAAGTGAGGTTGCCGGCAGAAAAATCGGAACATACCGAAGTCCCGAAATCGCAAATGCGATTTTTGACGGTATTTATCCCGTGCTTAAAGAAAACGGAATATTTTTGGCGGCTCAATGCTGTGAACATCTCAACCGCGCAATAATTGTTGAAAAGGCTCTTGCAGACCGCGAACGCCTGACGGAGGTCAACGCCGTTCCGATTCCGACCGCAGGCGGAAGTTTTGCGGCGAAGGCATATTCCGCTTTTTTGCGCCCCGTCGCGGTTGAAAAAATCAAAGCGGACGCAGGAATTGACATCGGCGACACACTTATCGGAATGCACCTTAAAGAAGTTGCGGTGCCCGTGCGGCTGTCGCTCAGAAAAATCGGCAGCGCCAACCTCGTTGCCGCAAGGACGAGAGCCAAATTTGTGGGCGGCGGAAGAACGGTCTATAACGAAGAATTGCTTTAAAAATATAAGCGAAACAGGTGTGCTATTTTGAAACTTCTTAAAAGAACCTGGGCGGAAATCAATCTTGACGCCCTTTGTGAAAATTTCCGAAACATAAAACTCAAAGCGGACGCGCGCGATATTATGGCGGTTGTGAAAGCCGACGCATACGGCCACGGCGCGGCGGAGGTTGCACCGATGCTGCAAAGCCTCGGCTGTGAGTCGTTTGCGGTTTCGAACATCAGCGAAGCAATGCGTTTGAGAGATTGCGGCGTTAAGACCCCGATTTTGATTTTGGGATACACTCCTCCCGAATATGCCGATATGCTTGCAAACAACGGCATAACACAGGCAGTTTTTTCTTATTCTTACGCCGAAAAATTAAACGAAAACGCCGGAAGGAACGGCGTCACGGTCAATTGTCATATAAAAGTCGACACCGGAATGGGAAGAATCGGGTTTGACTGCAGAAGCGAGGACGGAATCAAAAATGCCGTTCCCGAAATAACGGACACCTGTAAACTGAAAGGGCTTAAAACAGACGGCATATTTATGCACTTTTCGGCAGCGGACAGCACCGACAGCGACGACGAAGACTTTTGCCGCAAGCAATACGGCAGATTTTCCGAAACCGTGGCGGCGCTTCAAAACAACGGCGTTAAATTCAAACATATCCACTGCTGCAACTCGGCGGCAATGTGCCTGCAAGACCCGACTCACGGAAACCTTGTCCGCCCCGGAAACATTTTATACGGTCTCACACCGAGTACCGACATCTCGGTCGGATTTGATTTAAAACCCGTTATGTCGCTGAAATCGGTTGTTTCAATGGTGAAAACAATCGACTGCGGGGATTTTGTGAGTTACGGCAGAACATTTGAAGCCGACCGCAAAATGACCGTTGCCACGGTTGCTGTCGGTTACGCCGACGGCTATCCGAGGGCGCTTTCAGGCAGAGGAAGAGTTATAATAAACGGCAAATATGCACCGATAATCGGCAGGATTTGTATGGACCAGTTGATTGTCGATGTCAGCGGCATAAAAAATGTTCGCGAGGGTGACACCGTGACGCTTATGGGGGCGGACGGTGACGCTTTGATAACAGCCGATGAAATTGCCGAAATCTGCTCGACAATAAACTATGAAATTGTTTGCGGAATTTCTCAAAGAGTTCCGCGTGTTTATATTAAGGGCGGGAAAACCGTCTCCGCCCGTGAATACAGATCTCTTTTAATCTGAATATCAAAATATGGGGGGTGGTTTAAATGGGTGAAGAAAACAATGATGAAACGCTGAAAGACAGCCGCAATGAACGGCTGAAGACTATCGGTTTTTGGTCTCTGTCAGCAATACTGCTGTGCTGCGGTATACTCAACCGACCTTTCGGCATATACAATGTATTTTATATTATCGCCGCGGTCGCTGCCTGCCCGCCGATAATAAAAATCATCAAAACCCGATTCGGCAAAAAGGCTCTTCCCGTTGTGCTTGTTGCGCTTGCGGTTGTTTATCTGCTTTGCTCTGTTTTAAACAGAACATATTTTGATTCGGCAAAGAAATCGGCAAACAACACAGAAAACTCAATTACTGCTGATTTGGGCGAATCAAACGCGAAAACTTATACGGCAAAAAGCGCGCAATCGGAAACGCCGAAATATGAATATATTTGTTTTGAAAGGCTGCCGGACGGCAGCGCCCGCCACCGTGTGGTGACAAGCGAAACCGACGCCGAAGCCCAAAAGAAAATATACAACGAATTCAACCAAAGCCGTGATGAAGGATATATTCTCTGGCTCTTTTCGGTCAAACAAAAGGCTATGCTTGACGACTGTTCCTTCGATTTGGCTGAACTCAAAACGGTGGACGGCGAAATTGTTATAACAACGCCCGAAGAATATGCCGCCGAGCAGGAAAAGCAGGAGGCGGAAGAAAAAGCCGCCGAAGCCGAGCGTGAAAAAGCGGCTGCCGCTGCCGCCTCCAAATCCGAAACGACGACGAGTTCCACCGGAAGCAGCGGGGCACAAAAAACCCAGACGCCTGCCGCGCAAAACGCCGTCGGCAATATAGTTTATGCCACGCCGTCAGGCTCGCGGTATCACCTCAAATCCACCTGCGGCGGAAGCAATTCGTCGCAAATCGCATTGGACGAAGCACTGAAACGAGATTTGACACCCTGCAAGAAATGCGCAAACGGATAAAATGAAATTCAAGACAAAACCCCGAGCGTTCTTTTGAAATGCCCGGGGTAAATGTTATCACTCAAAATATCAAAAGCATAAAGCACGCCGCAGGCGGTGGAATTATATCTCAAAAAGTGCAAATTATCGATTCATTTATTTACATTCGGGTTATCTGTGCGGCACAGTATATAATCAATACTGACATTATAAAAATCAGCAAGTCTTATAAGAGTTTCAGTCGGCGGAATCCTCTCGTCGTTTTCAAATTTTGAAAGTAACGCCTGCTCTATTCCGGTTTTCATCTGAACCGCAATCTGTGTGTATCCTTTCTTTTTGCGAAGCAACTTTAAATTATTATTCATAGCACCACCTAATGACATTATGTCATATTATTTCTTGACAATTATGACAATATGTCATATAATTCTATAGGGGTGATTTTATGGTCGATGTGGAAATCAAAGAAACCACAGACACACGAAATACATCTAAAAAAGCAAAAATCCTGCCGAAATCCGGCAATATTTAGCAGGATAAAACATAAACATACACGCACCAATAAATTTCCAAATTTGTTTTAGGAGAGAATAGAAAATGAAAAAAGTACTCACTTCGTTATTATGCGTTTGTATTTGTGTTGTTCTCTGCAGTTGCGGCTATTCAAACAAATACAACGAAGCAAAAAATGCGTTAGACTCAAATGATTATAATACGGCAATATCGATTTTAGGGGAACTCGCCGACAACGAATACAAAGATAGTTCCGAATTACTCAAGGAAGCAAAATATCAATATTTAGAATCTAATTTGGACAGGGAAAACTCACGCTCTGTAACTTATTTAAATGAATTAAAAGATGAAAACTATAAAGATACACAACAACTCTACGACCAACTGTATAGTTGGAAGGCCGAAATTGCAGTAAGCAGAACACAGCGAAGCTCTGTACATATGAGCGATTTAGACATAACGAGCCAACTCTTTCCGATTTATTTTTTAAACTTTAGAATCTATGACGGACCTCCCGACGGGGAATACACCGGTACATATGAAGTGATATTTTCAGACGGGCAGAAAATCTCCGACACATATATAGGCAGAGATAATGATTTTTATTATTCTGTAACCTTATCATCTAAACAAAATTCGTTGGGAAATACCACATTCAATATCTACGGCGAAAACGGAGAACTTCTCGCATCGGAAACAAGTTATATACACTAAAGTGCGATAATTTTAAGTAGGAGTAATAAAATATGAGAAAAAATGTTGTTAATGTTGTTTTTGTGTTAATTCTTTTATTATGCTGCATTTTATGCGGCTGTGTGAATAAGAGTTCACAATACACGGTTATTTGCAATGATGGCACAGTAGAAAAAATGTCTCGTGACGAATTATGTGATTTATATGAAAACGAACTTTTGTATCAGGAAAAATACGCCGGTGCACATGTCAGAGGAAAAGGAAAAATATATTCCATAGAAAAAGATAATTGGAGCAGTGACGGCACAATAAATTCTGTAAGTATTGAGGTGGACGATATGGATGTTGAAGTCTTCTATGTTCCGGCAGACTATGCCTCAGAATACGCTGTCGGAGATGAGTTTGAAGTGAGCGGTACATTAGCAAGTTTAATGCCCGGTTTTGCGAGAATACAGGCAGATGAATTTTATACAGAATAGTTTTGTGTTATTTTTAATTGAATACAATATCCCACACACCAAAAACACAACTACCGTTGGCTGAAGGCTGATCGGCAGTTGTGTTTTTCTGAGATATTTTGCGGTTTTCGGGCAACAATAAACGGTGAAAATTAAAGGAGTGAAGAAAATGATTATAAAAACAGCGGCTGCCGCGCTTTTCTCGGTTGCGGTTTTGTTTATACTGACAAAACTGACAGGTCAGCGGCAAATGTCGCAATTGAGTGCGTTTGATTATATCAACGGAATAACCATCGGCTCCATTGCCGCCGAAATGTCAACCGAGCCCGAACGCGTTTCCCAATGCTTTGTCGCTATGGTTATTTATGCCGCGGTAACGCTTATAATCTCGCTTATCAACCAACATTCCATAAAACTCCGCGGTTTTTTGTCGGGCAAATGTATTGTGCTTTACTATGAAGGCAAAATAATCCGAAAAAACCTTAACAAAGCGAAAATTGACATAAGCGAATTTTTGACCCAGTGCCGAATTGCGGGATATTTTGATTTAAGTCAATTATATGCCGTTATACTGGAGCCCAACGGAAATTTGAGTTTCCTGCCCGTGTCGACCGAGCGGCCGCTGACGCCGAATGATATGCAAATGCCCATCCCCCAGGAAACACTTCAATATGATGTTATAATCGACGGACGCGTGATAACGAAAAATCTGACGGCGGTCGGCAGAAACGAGGTTTGGCTGAGACGGGAACTTGATTCCAAAGGCTACAAAGGCCTTGAAAATATTATGCTTGCGGTGTTTGACAAACAAAACGGTTTGCGTGTTTTTGAGAGTTCTGCGGCGGTGACAGGTGAAGATATTTTCGGGTAAATCCGAAAAGTGCCGCCTCGGTTTAAAATCGGCAGAATTTTATCCGCCGAAAATCAGATGCCCTATTGAAAAGAAGACAAACGAAACGCCGTACGCCGTTAAAAACTGCCCGAGAGCCATTTGAATTGTTTTTATGATTGAGCCGCTTTCGCGATAATATGCCGCAAGCGACGCAGCGCAAGGGGTATAAAGCAGCACAAAAAGGCAAAAACTCAGTGCACTCACAGGGGAAAGCGCCGACAAAACATCGGCGCAGCCGATGACCGACAGTGTGCTGACGACCGCCTCTTTTGCAAGAAGACCCGAAATGAGCGCAACGGCAAACCTCCAATCTCCCCAACCGCAAACGGCAAAAAACGGTGCCGCCGCTTTGCCCACCGCCGCCAAAATGCTCCCCTCGACATTTGCGGTGAAATGAAACCCCGGTGTGAAGGATTTTAAAAACCACACGGCAATCGAAGCCAAAAGCAACACTCCGCCCGCCTTTTTCAGGAATTCGCCAACCTGCAAAAATGCGCTTTTGAACACTGTTACAAGGCTCGGAGTTCTGTAAGACGGAAGTTCAAGCAAAAAGCAGTCTTCCTCACTTTGCCCGTCCTCTGTGAAAGCAGAACAGACAATTGCCGCCGAAATGCCGACAATATAAAGCGCCGCGATAATGAAACGGTATTTTTTGAAAACCGACGAGAGGATAAATATATAAACCGGTATTTTTGCGGCACAGGAACAAAACGGCAGCAGCCTTAAAACCCGTTTTCGGGAAGAGTCGGATTTCACCGTCCTCGCCGCCATAATCGCCGACGCGGTGCAGCCGAAGCCCATAAACAAAGGTAAAAAGCAATTGCCGCCGAGCCCGATTTTTGTGAGGGTTTTGTCCGCCAAAAACGCCATTCTCGGCAAATAGCCGAGATCCTCCAAAAATGCGGTACATAAAAACAGTAAAAACATTTGCGGCAAAAAAGAAAGAATTCCCCCGACGCCGTCGATAACACCGTCGCACACAAGTCCGCAAAGCGGCTCCCACACCTGTGCTCGGTCAAGCCAAAAATATACGGCATTGTGCAATTTAAAAATAAGCGCTGCCGCAAAATCGGACGCCGCCGCACCCAAACGCCCGAATGTAATTAAAAACACGAGTCCCAAAACCGCCCAAAAAACGGGAATGCCCCATTTGCCGAGAAGGAATCTGTCAATTTTTGAAACGCTTCTTTCCCTCTCGTCAGACAGCGCCGCCGCTGCGGCAGCGGAAGCAAAATTGTATCTCTCGCTGCTGTTTGCAAATTTTTTATCCGCCCCGTCGGTTGCAAATTTGCCGCGCCCGCTCAAAACCATTTTTTTGAGTTCCGACACACCCGATTTATACCTTGCCGAAACCGAAACGCACTCGCAGCCGGTCATTTTTCGGAGCGTTTCGATATTCAGTTTCTGCCCGTTTTTTTCGAGCATATCCGCCATATTCAAGACAAGAATCATCGGTATGTTTAAATCTTTCAGATATGTAGTTAAATAAAGGCTTCGCTCAAGCGAAGAACTGTCAATCACATTTAAAATAATATCGGGCGGACGGTTTTTTAAAAACTCATACGCCACACGCTCCTCGGGGGAAAAGGGAGAGAGCGCATAGACCCCGGGAAGGTCAAAAAGATTTATGACCTTCCCTTTTGCTTTTATCTGCCCCTTTTTCACACTCACGGTAACGCCTGCGCGATTCCCAACCGGAGCGCCGCCGCCGCAAAGGCGGTTGAAAAGGGTGGATTTGCCGCTGTTTGGATTTCCTACCAATGCTGCTGATATTTCAGTCATATTTCCCCCGAATAATTATTTCAATCAACCGAACAGCCAGTCTTCAATCATCAAAAGACGGTTGTATTTCGCAACCCTGTCCGTTCTGCACGGCGCGCCCGATTTTATAAACCCACAATTCATTCCGACAGCAAGGTCGGCAATTGAAGTATCTTCCGTCTCGCCCGAACGATGTGAAATTATCGGAGTGTAGCCGTGCTGTTTTGCATATCTTATCACATCGATAGTTTCGCTCAGCGTTCCGATTTGATTGAGTTTTATTAAAATTGAGTTTCCGCAGGAGCGCGATATTCCCTCTTTAAGCCGCTCGATATTTGTGACAAAAAGGTCGTCGCCGACCAACATCACCTTGTCGCCGAGCCGCTCGGTCAGTTCCTGCCAACCCTCAAAATCTTCTTCGCCGAGCCCGTCCTCAACCGACATTATCGGATATGCTCCGACCAGATTTTCAATTCTGTCTGTCAGTTGACGGGAAGTGAGCGCCGAGCCGCGTTTCGGCAAAAGATAAAATCCGTCCTTATACCACTCGCTCGACGCAACATCAAGCGCAAGTTTCACGCCTGAGTCCGAAAGACCCGCCTTGTCGACCGCTGCCAAAATATATTCAATCGCCTCTTCATCCGCCGAAAGATCGGGGGCGAATCCGCCCTCGTCTCCGACGCCCGAAGACAGTCCCTTTTCTTTTAAGATTGAGCCGAGCGCGTGATATATTTCGGCGCCCTGACGCAGCGCCTCTTTAAAATCGGGTGCGCCGGTCGGCACTATCATAAATTCCTGAATATCGACATTGTTTGAGGAATGTGCGCCGCCGTTCAAAATATTCATCATCGGCGTCGGCAAAGTCTCGCCCGAAATTCCGCCGATATACCTGAAAAGGGGCAGTTCCGCATTTTTGGCGGCGGCTTTTGCGGCAGCAAGAGACACGGCAAGCATAGCGTTTGCACCGAGTTTTTTCTTGTTCTCGGTCCCGTCAAGTTCAATCATCGCTTCGTCGATTGCCTTTTGCTCGATTGTGCCGAGTTTTTGCAAACACGGAGAGATTATTTTATCTATATTTTCAACCGCTTTTCGGACGCCTTTGCCGCCGAAACGGCTTTTGTCGCCGTCGCGCAGTTCGTGTGCTTCATATTTCCCGGTTGACGCGCCCGACGGCGCTATCGCAACGCCCGTCACACCGTTTTGGAGTGTCACCTGTGCGCCGACTGTCGGGTTGCCCCTTGAATCCAAAAGTTCATACCCTTTTACATTTATGATATTTGTTTCCATTGTTATTCCTGCCCTTCAAATCTTTTTTTGTTATTTTTCTCATTCGGTTTCAAATTATGCGTAGGCTGGCGAGAGTCGAACACCGTACGGTTTCACTCGCCCCTTTGTTCACGCAGCTTTGTGCTTATTACCCGTAGGCGTTAGCCTTACGG
>CAVDRT010000214.1:0-11635 GCA_963611445.1 bacterium | reverse complement strand
GTGATAAATTGCGGAATAAATCTTTTGGAATCGGCGGCAATAAACATCGAACTTTGCCGAAAATACGATTTTTTCTATTCTGCTTTCGGAATTCACCCCGAATGTGTGGGCAATAAAAATCCGTTTGATGAAGGAAAACTCACCGAACTGCTCAAAACTCCAAAAGCGGTTGCAGTCGGCGAAATCGGGCTTGATTATCATTGGAACAGCGACAATAAGGCAGCTCAAATTGCCTGTTTTAAGGACCAGTTAAATCTCGCCAAAAAACTCAATATGCCGGCAATCATTCACGACCGAGAGGCGCACGCAGACACATATGAAATTTTGTCGGAAATTCGCCCGCGCGGCGTAGTTCACTGCTTTTCGGGCAGTGATGAACTTGCCCGGCAAATTGTGAATCTCGGACTTTATATCGGCGTCGGCGGCGTTGCAACCTTTAAAAACGCAAAAAAATTGGTCTCGGTGATTGAAAACCTGCCGCTTGAGAAACTTTTGCTTGAAACCGACGCGCCGTATATGGCACCCGAGCCCTTAAGGGGAACTCTCAACTGCTCGGCTTATATCTGCTTTGTGGCAGAAAAAATTGCCGAAATTAAAAGTGTTTCAAGAGAAACGGTTTTTGCGGCATCAAGACAAAATGTGAAAAATTTGTTTGGAATTTGAATAAAAAATCACCTCACTTTGACGAGAGAGGCAGCATAGAGTAAGCCGTAACGGAGAGAAATAAAAACTACAACTGAATTTTTTGCTAAATTGGATATTAGATATTAGACGCTAGACACGGCAGCCGTTGATTTTTGCGTTTCTGCCGTCAGAGAAGCGACTTCCACTGGCTCCTTTGTGTAAAGGGAACTGTCGCGCCACGCCGCGACTGAGGGATTGTAAATGGTGCAAGTTTAAAGCGACTGCCGTATAACTTAATTTTTAAATTTAAACTTTCAATTTACATTCGTCTAACATCTAAAATCTAATATCTAACATCTAGTTTGTGGGGTATTTACCTTTTAATTTAAAATCTAAAACGAAATATTGCCGTGCGAAGTGAAATAAAATTCATTTAAAATAAATTTTATTAAAAAAGACCAAGTCATAAGACTTGGTCTTTTTCTGGCGGAGAAGGAGGGATTTGAACCCTCGCGACGGTCACCCGCCCTACGCCCTTAGCAGGGGCGCCTCTTCGGCCTCTTGAGTACTTCTCCGTTTGATTCCGAATTTTTTAATATTTATTTAACCCATTTTTCTTTTTTTTAAAAAAAGCGGTGTTTTTTAAAAATGGCGGAGAGAGTGGGATTCGAACCCACGGTACCCGGAGGTACGACGGTTTTCAAGACCGTTCCGTTATGACCGCTTCGGTATCTCTCCGCATATTACCGAATTATTTTAACACATACGGTCTTCTTTGTCAATATTTTTTTGTTGCTTCCCTGCAATTTATACTCGTCTTTCAAACAAATAATCACTTGAAAATAAAGGAATTTTGTGCTATAATATTTTATGTGTATTTCTGACTTTTTATAAGTTTCAAAGTCAACGCGCTTGTCTTTTAAAATCTGCGTTGTCTGCAGCTTTTTTGTTTTATTTTAACCCTTTGAAAGGATGAATATGATGAGTTTTAATTCGCTTTCTGATTTGTGGGATGCAGCTTGCGAAGAATGTAAAAATGTGATTTCAGATGTTAGTTATAATACCTGGATAAAAGACCTTGCGCCCGTTTCTATGAAAGACCGTGTGCTGACCCTCAGCATTTACACCCCTTTTAAAAAGGATATAATCGAAAAAAATTTTACCTCTATTCTTGAGCGCTGCCTTCAAACGGTTTCGGGACTTTCTCTTAAGATTGAAATTATCGTTTCAGTCGATGAAGCGGTTGAACTTCCCGGCGAAATCAGCATTGACAACACACCGATTGAATTTTCTTCAATGTACACTTTTGATAATTTCGTTGTCGGCTCTTCAAACCGTTTTGCTCACGCGGCAAGTCTTGCCGTTGCCGAAAATCCCGCGGGGTGCTATAATCCGCTGTTCATTTACGGTAATTCGGGCGTCGGCAAAACCCATTTGATGCTCGCAATCAAAAATCACATAAATCAAAAATATCCCGAAAAAAAGGTTGAATTTATCCGCTGTGAAGAATTCACAAACGCTCTTATTGAAGCGCTCCACAACGGCACAATTTCTTTGTTTCATCAAAAATTCCGCTCGGCTGATGTTTTGCTTATGGACGACATTCAATTTATCGCCGGAAAAACCTCAACACAGGAAGAATTTTTTAACACTTTCAATGCTCTTTATGATGAAAACAAGCAAATTGTCGTCACTTCCGACCGCTCACCGAAAGAAATCGCAACGCTTGACCTTCGAATAAGGAGCCGTTTTGAAATGGGACTTATTGCGGATATTGAGCCGCCGGATTTTGAAACAAGGGTCGGAATAATCCACAAAAAATCCGATGAAATCAGAATTCATCTTCCCGATAATATCACTTATTATATCGCCGAACAAATCAAAATGAATTCAAGGCAGCTTGAGGGCATTGTTAAAAAAGCAAAAGCCTATGTCGATATGCAGGACGGAAAACCCATCAATGAAACGGTTGTTCAGAATTTTATCAAAGACCTGATTTCCGACACCCACAACGAGCCCATCACGATTGAACAGGTGGTTGATGAAGTTTCAAGAACATACGGCGTTTCGAAAGAAGACATTTTTTCAAAACGCAAAACTCAGGAAATTGTTTTTGCGCGCCAGATTTCAATGTATATCGTGCGCGAAATTTCTCAGCTTCCTTATAAAACTATCGGAAAAATGTTCGGGAAAGACCATTCAACCGTGCTTTATACCATTGATAAGGTTGAGAAAAAACTCGCCGCGAACGAACATCAAAAAAGACTGGTTGACGATATAATAAAAAATCTGCAAAGCCAAAGTGTGTGATTTTTAAAAGATTTTCTTTCAACATTTTTTCCACATTTTATTATCAGTTGGGATAACTTTTAAACATTGATGTTTATAACTTTTTGAATTTAATTTTATCAACATTTTAATTCACATTAAATCAACAATAAAAAAACGCCGAAAGTTCTTTTAAATAAAGGCGTCGCAGCACTTTTCCACATTTTCAACACCCCCTACTACTGATACTGTTTATAATATCCTATCCTACCCTTTTTGATTTGTGTTTTTCTGAAAATCATTCTTTTTGGGTGAGAGCGGGTGTGGATAAAATAAAAGGCGTAAAACTATAAAAAATTCTCACAGGGGAACACCCCCCGAAAAGGAGATAAAAAATGAAATTTTCAATTAACCGTTTAATTTTCTGCAAAGCTGTAACCGATTTATCCCGTGCGGTTGCCACACGCTCGACAAACCCGGTGCTTGAGGGAATTTATATAAAATCCGAGGGAGAAAAACTGAAACTTGCTTCTTATAACTATGAAATAGGAATGGAAAAGACGGTTGAAGCAATTAAGGTTGAAGAAGAGGGAAAAATTGTCATCAATGCAAGACTTCTCGGTGAAATGCTCCGCCGTCTTGATAATGAGGTTATAACGATAATTTCAAACGATAAAAATGTTTGCACGATTGAGGGCCGTTCAACGGTTTATGAAATAAACGGAATGGCAGCCGATGATTTTCCGTCGATGCCGACGCTTGAAAATCAGGTGACTGTCAACATTCCCACCGAGCAGCTTAAAGATATGGTGAGACAGACGATTTTTGCGGTTGCCGTCGGGGAAACAACCAGGCCGATGATGACCGGCGAACACTTTGAAATAGGAGAGAACAGCATAAATGTTGTTGCTCTTGACGGTGTGAGGTTGGCGCTGCGGCACGAAAATCTCAAAGGAAACGAAGAAATTTCTTTCACAGCTTCGGCAAAAGCAATCAGCGAAGCGGTCAAACTTATAGGAGAAAATGACAAGATTATCTCAATAAATATCGGCAGAAGGTTTTTCTCCCTCACGGTCGACGGTTATACAATCGTTTCAAGGCTTATGGAGGGCGAATATTTTGATTACAGGCAGACATTTAAGGGCGACGACAACACCGTTGTTAAAATAAAAACCAAAAATGTCATTGATATAATCGAGCGCATTTCACTTTTGATAAACGACCAGGTTAAAACGCCTGTCAGAATGAAAATTGACAAGGATATGATAACATTCAGTTGTTCAACCGTCCTCGGAAAAGCGTTTGACACCTGCGACGCCGAAATTGAGGGCGAGCCGATGGAAATAGGATTTAATGCGAGATACCTTGAAGAGGCGCTTAAAGCGACAGAATGTGAAGAAGTTGTGCTTAAATTTTCAACGCCCAACACAAGAATGATGATTTTGCCGACAAACGGCGACAATTTCATTTATATGGTTATGCCGATGAGATTGAAGGAAAGCAACGAATGAGAGAAATTAAAATAAAAGAAGAATTCATAAAACTTGATTCTCTGCTCAAATTTTCGGGTCTTGTTATGACCGGCGGCGAAGCCAAAACCGTGATTAAAGACGGCGAAGTTCTTGTGAACGGCGAAGTTTGCACCGCCCGCGGCAAAAAAATCAGGGTTGGGGAAACGGTTGAATTTGAAAATCAAAAAATTGTGGTTGTTTAATGAAAATTAAAACGCTTAAAATTAAAAATTTCAGAAATATTGAGGATACTCAAATAAACTTCAATGAGCAGATGAATGTCATCTACGGCAAAAATGCCGAGGGAAAAACAAACATTTTGGAGGCTCTTTGGCTTTTCACGGGAATTAAAAGTTTCAGAGGGGCTAAAAACGAAGATTTGCTCAAATTCGGGGCAAAAAAATTTGAAAATGAAATTTTCTTTTTTGAAGACGGCAGAAATCAGACCGCAAAAATAAAATATGACGGAAAAATCGAGATTTTCTTAAATGATAACAAACAAAAATCAAAAAATGAACTTCTCGGAAAAATCTGCGGCGTGATTTTTTCACCCGATGATCTGGATTTAATTTCAAACGGACCGTCGGTGCGCCGAAAATTTATCGACAGCGCCGTTTGTCAGATTTATCCCAACTATGCCGCGGTTTTAAGAAAATATACGGTTGCGGTGCGGCAAAGAAACACCGTGCTCAAAGACCTTGCAAAGCACCCGGAACTTGACCCCGTCACAGACGCTTATGAAACGGAAATTGTCCGCGAGGGTCTTAAAATAATTAAATACAGAAAGCGATTTTTGGAACTTATTTCAAAATATATCGGCGAAATTTATGAGGGAATTTCAGGCGGCAGAGAAAAAATCGAGACTGAATATGTGAGCGACGCCGGCAGCACGCCCGAAGAATTCGCGGCGGCTCTCAAAACATCGCGAAGCCGCGATGTTTTAACGCTTTCAACCTCAATCGGTCCGCACAGAGATAATCTCAAAATTTTAATCAACGGATATGAGGCAAGAAATTTCGGCTCACAGGGTCAAAAACGCTCGGCGGCGATTACTTTAAAACTTGCCGAAGCCGAAGTTATCAAAGAAACGGTCGGCAGAGAGCCGATTATTTTGCTTGATGATGTGATGAGCGAACTCGACGCCGCACGGCAAAAATATATTATAAATCACATAAAAGGAAAACAGGTTTTCGTCACTTGCTGCGACCCGTCGAATGTCAAGGGTCTTGACAGTGAAAATATAATCAGGGTTTCGGGCGGCAAAATCATCAATGAAAAGGAATAAAAATGTATCTTTATCTCGGTGAAAAAAAGGTTATAAATGAAAAAGAAATAATCGGAATTTTCGACCTTGAAACAACTTCAATTCAAAAAAACACGAGAGATTTTTTGAGTGACGCCACCAAAAACGGGCGCGTTGAAAATGTCAGTTTTGATTTACCGAAATCGTTCGTAATTGCGGGAAACAAGAAAAACTGGAAACTTTTCGTCACCCAGGTTTCAACCCAAACGCTTGAAAAAAGGGCGGAAGATAAAAATAAATTAAATTTTTCAAAGTGACAAAAGAAAGGAAATGAAAATGGAAAACATCAATTCACCTGTTGAACAAAAATATGACGAATCGTCAATACAGGTACTTGAGGGACTTGAAGCGGTAAGAAAACGCCCCGGTATGTATATCGGCTCAACCGGCGAGCGCGGACTTCATCACTTGGTTTATGAAATTGTTGATAACTCAATCGACGAAGCCCTTGCCGGATATTGCAATAAAATCACGGTTGATATTCTTGATGACGGAATTATCAAAGTCACCGATAACGGCCGCGGAATACCTGTCGGAA
Organism: bacterium; assembly: GCA_963611445.1. Taxonomy (GTDB): domain Bacteria; phylum Bacillota; class Clostridia; order Oscillospirales; family Acutalibacteraceae; genus CAVALG01. The sequence continues at coordinate 5,391 of CAVDRT010000214.1, read as the reverse complement.
TAAATCCGCAAAAGGGAATCCCCACCGTGACGGTTGTTTTCACAATTCTTCACGCGGGCGGAAAATTCGGCGGCAGCGGATATAAGGTTTCGGGCGGTCTGCACGGCGTCGGCGCTTCGGTCGTTAATGCACTGTCGCTGTTTCTTGAAGTTACTGTCAAAGACGGAAAACATATTTATCGCCAGCGTTATGAAAAAGGCGAAATTGCAAGCGAATTGGAGATAATCGGCGACACGGACGAAACGGGAACAGAGGTTATTTTTAAACCCGACCCCGACATTTTCACCGATACAACACATTATGATTACGATATTCTTTTGCAGCGTCTTCGCGAACAGGCTTTTCTTAATGCCGGTATCCGCATAGTGCTGACCGACCGCAGAAGCGACGCCGATATTGAGGGTCGCACCGACGACCTGCATTTTGAAGGCGGTATTCGCTCTTATGTTGAATATCTTTTGAATGAAAAGGTTAAAAAAGACCGCATTATCGACGATGTTATCTATCTTTCGGCAAACGGAAACGATTCGGCTGCCGAGATTGCAATGATTTGGTCAACAAGTTATGACAACAAGGTTATGTCGTTTGCAAACACCATTCACACGGTCGACGGCGGAACGCACGAGCAGGCTTTCAGAACCGCACTCACCCGCGCCGTTAATAAATACGGTCTTGACCACAAAATGCTCAAAGATTCCGACAAAAGGCTCAAAGCCGATGACATTGCCGAGGGTCTTATTGCGGTTGTCAGCGTGAAACTGACCGACGCGCAGTTTGAAAGCCAGACCAAGGCAAAACTCGGAAACACCGCAATCGGCACAATGGTCAGCCGAATGGTGGGCGAAAAACTGGCGGAATATTTTGAGGATAATCCCGCTCCCGCGAAAACAATTGTCGAAAAATCAATCGCTTCTTCAAACGCCCGTGAAGCGGCGCAAAAAGCAAGAGATATGCAAAGGGATAAGTCTTCGATAAGCGGCAAATCCAAAATGCCCGAAAAACTGTCCGACTGCATTTCAAAAGACCCGACAAAGACCGAAATCTTCATTGTCGAGGGTGATTCCGCAGGCGGCTCGGCAGTTGAGGGAAGAAACAGCACCTATCAGGCAATTCTGCCGCTTTGGGGAAAAATGCTGAATGTTGAAAAAGCAAGGGTCGACAAGGTTTACGGCAATGATAAACTCACGCCGGTCGTTGTGGCTCTCGGAACGGGAATTGCCGAACATTTTGATATTTCAAAACTCCGTTACGATAAAATTGTCATTATGGCAGATGCCGATGTCGACGGCTCGCATATCCGCACGCTGCTGCTCACATTTTTCTTCCGCTATATGCCCGAACTTATCGAAGAAGGTCATATTTATTTGGCACAGCCGCCGCTTTTCAGAATAACAAAAGGAAAACAGCATTTTGATGTTTTCACAGACGAAGAAAAGGACGCAAAAATGGCTGAATTTGACGGAAAAGCCGATGTTCAGCGCTATAAAGGTCTCGGTGAAATGGACCCCGACCAGCTTTGGGAAACCACGCTCGACCCCGAGCACCGCACGCTTTTGAAAGTGACGATTGAGGACGCCGAACTGGCGGACGCAACTTTCACAATGCTTATGGGTGATGAGGTTGAGCCGAGAAGACAGTTCATTGAAGAAAACGCGGTCTTTGCGACCGACCTTGATATATAAGGAAAGGGGGATTTTAAATGGCTAAACACGAAATTGTCAATTGGCCCGAGGACGAAAAAACCAATATTCAGCCGATTGAAATAGTTGACGAAGTCAGAACGAGTATGCTTCAATACGGTATGTCGGTGCTTGTCGGCCGCGCGCTGCCCGATGTGCGCGACGGTCTGAAACCCGTTCACCGCCGTATTCTTTACACAATGTATGAAAACGGCCTGACCCCCGACAAAGCCTATCGTAAATGTGCCGACACGGTAGGTGCCGTTCTCGGCCGTTATCACCCGCACGGCGACGCGAGCGTTTATGATGCAATGGTGCGTATGGCGCAGGATTTTTCGCTGCGTTATCCGCTGATTGACGGTCACGGAAACTTCGGTAATATCGACGGCTACCCTGCCGCCGCTTATCGTTACACCGAGTCGAAAATGAATAAACTCTCGGTGCATATGCTTGACGATATTGATAAAGAAACGGTCGACTTTATGCGAAATTACGACGACCGTCTCAATGAGCCGACGGTGCTGCCCGTCCGCTTTCCGCAGTTGCTTGTCAACGGCTCATCAGGTATCGCCTTCGGTATGGCAACCGAAATTCCGCCGCACAATCTCGGCGAAACCATCGATGCTATGTGCTGCCTTATCGACAACCCCGACGCGGAACTTGAAGACCTTTGCAAATATATAAAAGGACCCGATTTCCCGACAGGCGGAATTATTATGGGTCAGTCGGGTATTCGCGCGGCGTATGCCACCGGCAGAGGAAAAATCACTCTCAGGGGAAAAGCCGAAATTGAGGAACATAAACCCGGCAGATTCAGAATCGTAATCACCGAAATTCCGTATAAAGTCCGCAAAAAGGACCTGGTTAAGAATATCTATGAACTCGCCGCCGACAAGAGAATCGAAGGCATTGACGATGTTGTCGACTATTCTTCAAAGCGTGACGGCGGTATCAGAATCGTAGTTGACATCAAACGCGACGCAAATCCGCAGGTCGTGCTCAATAAACTTTACCGTCACACGGCGCTTCAAACCACTTTCGGCGCGATAATGCTCGCCCTTGTGAACGGAAAACCGCAAATCCTCACGCTCAAGGAAATGCTTCAGAATTCAATCGACTTCCAGTGCGATATAATCGAACGCCGCATAAGGTTTGATATGCGGAAAGCCGAGGAAAGGGCACATATTCTTGAGGGTCTCAAAACCGCGCTTGATTTTATCGACGAGGTTATAAATATCATCAGAACAAGCAAAACCATTCCCGAAAGCAAAGAAAGACTGTCGGAAAGATTCGGCCTTGACGATATTCAGACGACGGCAATCGTTCAAATGCAGCTCGGGCGTTTGGCAGGTCTTGAAAAACAGAAAATTCTTGACGAACTCGACGAAAAACTTGCTTTTATCGAAGAATGTAAAGCCATTCTCGCCGACCACGCAAGAGTGCTTGATATTGTCAAAACAGACGCACTCAATCTGCGCGACCGTTTTGCGGACGACCGCAGGACTGAAATTTGCGCCGTTTCGGGCGAAGTTGATATAGAAGACCTTATCCCGAAAGAGGAATGTGTGCTGACAAAAACCGTCGGCGGCTACATTAAGCGAATTGCGGCGGACGAATATGACGCACAGCACCGCGGCGGAAAAGGCCTCAGGGGAATGACAATGCGCGAAGATGATTATATTGAAAACATCTTCACCTGCAACAGCCATGATTATGTAATGCTTTTCTCAAATCTCGGAAGACTTTACAGAATTAAGGCGTATGAAATACCCGAGGGCAGCCGCACGGCAAAGGGAACAAACCTTGTCAATGTGGTGCCGCTTATGCCCGACGAAAAAATTATCAACATTCTCCCCGTCGGCTCCGACCTTGAGGACAACAGTTATATCTGTATGATAACCAAACACGGAACTGCGAAGAGAACGGCGGTCGCGGCGTTCAAAAATGTACGCAAAACGGGTATTATTGCAATAAATATCGACGAAGACGACGAACTTTCGTTTGTTGAAAAGACGAGCGGAAACGATTCACTCATTGTTTCAACCAAAAACGGTATGGCAATCCATTTTGATGAAAACGACATCAGGGAAATGGGCAGAACGGCAAGGGGCGTCAGGGCGATAAGGCTCAAAGAGGACGACGAGGTTATCAATATGTCCGTGGCGCACGAGGGCGGAAAGATTATGACCGTGACCGACACGGGTCTCGGCAGAATAAGCCCGATAGAACATTACCGTATGCAGTCGAGAGGCGGAAAGGGTATCACCAACTACCGCACCGAAAAATACGGCTGCAAGGTTGCCGCCGTGCTTGAAATCGGCGACGATGACGATTTGATTATGATTTCAAACGAGGGTATTATAATCAGAATTTACACGGGTGAAATCAATGTCACCGCTCGCCCCGGCAAAGGCGTTAAAATAATGCGTATGAACGAGGGCGACCGGCTTCTTTCGGTTGCAAAAACCACGCACAGCAGCGAGGAAGTGACCGAGCATATAGAAGACGGCGGAACAGATGACCCGTCCGATGCCGACACAGAGGTTGACGAAGAAAGCGTTACCGAAACCGAAAATACAGCTGAATAAACATAAAAACACTCCCCTTTTCTGACGGAAAAGGGGAGATTGTTTTTTAGATACTAGACGCTAGATACGGCAGTCGTTGGCTTGTGCTTTCCGCCGTCGGCGAGGTAACTGTAATCAGTTCCCTTCTGTTTTGGTTTACACCAAAAAGAAGAGAGCCAAGTAGGTACGCTTACGCAGATAGAAAAAAGGCACCGAAAATATCGGTGCCTTTGATATTAAAAAAATTATTTTTTAAGTTTGATAACTTCTTTCACCTTTGCGGCAATGTCTTTTGCGCGGAAGCCGAAAGTGTCAAGCAGTTCGGCTGCCGGACCTGACATTCCGTATATATCGTTCATTCCGAGTTTGAGGACCGGAACGGGCGCCTTTTCACAAACAACATCGCAAACTGCGCTGCCGAGACCGCCGATTACCGAATGTTCTTCCGCGGTTACGATTGCGCCTGTTTCTTTCGCCGCTTTGACGACGATTTCTTCATCAATCGGTTTGATTGTGGACATATTGATTATGCGGGCGTTTATTCCCTCTGCTTTCAGCAGTTCGTGCGCTTCAAGCGCTTCTTTCACCATAAGTCCCGTTGCGATTACGGTGACATCGTTGCCCTCTTTAAGTTCAACGCCCTTGCCGATTTCAAATTTATAATTTTCATCGAATATAACCGGAACGGCAAGTCTTCCGAAACGGATATAAACGGGGCCGTCGTGCTCATATGCCGCGAGCATTGCAAGCCTGCCCTCAACCGTGTCGGCAGGATTCAAAACCGTCATTCCGGGGATGGTGCGCATAAGCGCAATATCTTCATTGCACTGGTGGGTCGCGCCGTCTTCACCGACCGAAATTCCTGCGTGGGTTGCACAGATAACAACATTAAGACCGGGGTATCCGATTGAATTTCTGATTTGTTCATAGGCTCTGCCCGCCGCGAACATTGCAAAAGAACTTGCAAAAACTTTTTTGCCCGTTGCCGCAACACCTGCCGCAATGCTCATCATATTTTGCTCGGCAATTCCGCAATCATAAAATCTTTCGGGGAATTCTTTTTTGAAAACACCCGCTTTGGTTGCGGCGGCAAGGTCAGCGTCGAAAACCAAAAAATCGTCGTGAAGTTTTCCCAATTCAACAAG
>CAVDRT010000213.1:0-23506 GCA_963611445.1 bacterium | reverse complement strand
CACCTGCACCCTTTCTTATGAAGAAAATGTCGGCGTGATTTCAGATTTTTTGAAGTCACACCCCGATTTCAAACTGATACCGATTGAAAAACAGTTCGGCAGACCTGCCGAAAAAAGATGCCCGACCGATGCCGAAAACATAAATTATGCGAGATATATTTTCAATACCGACGGCGGCGAGGGCCATTTTGTCGCTTTAATGCAGCGTGAGGGCGATTATTCGCACACCGCCGATGATATAATTAAACCGAAATTAAAAAACACGCCGCAAATAAGCCTTGCAAAGGATTTTTTGAAAGAAAATTTCAAGACCGATTTTTCGGAGTCGCTCGGATATTTTCTCTCGCTCGGAGAAAAGGTGTATTATTCACCCTTCACTCCGCCGCTTGAAAAATCGGGCGTTGTCAGGAACGGGCTGCTTTTGGGCTCTGCCAAAAACGGAAGATTCATGCCGTCCCACGCGCTTTATTCCGCCGTCGGGCAAGACTCCTGTAAAAAGATTGATTTTGCCGATGACAGTGCGGAAATAAAGCGGTTTTTACACGGTGAGGAAATCGCGTGCCAAGAGGCGCTCAAAGGCTTTGTTGCCGTGCTGGTTGACGGAATTCCGCTCGGATTCGGAAAGGCCTCAAACGGCAGACTTAAAAATCACTATCCGAAAGGGCTCAGAATTTGCGCCTCGGCGCTTTAGGTGCGCCTTATATTCGGGAAAGGAAAGATTTATGGAATATTTGATATTGGGTTTGTTGATTGTTGCAATCGTTTTGCTGATTGCCAATCTTTTCAAAAAAACAAAAACCGACAATTCGGAACTCGAAAGAGGAATCCGTGATGAATTAAGCCGCACACGGAGTGAAAACGCGGCGCAAATAAACGCATTGTCGGATAAAATAAATTCGTCGTCCGCCGCAACGCGCGAAACACTTTTGAAACAGGGCGGCGAAAACATCAAAGCCGCGGCTGAACTCAAAGAAGATATTTTGCTCAGTCTTTCAAGGCAAAATGAAAAAATAAACAGCACCCTCACGGAATCGGTGACCGGACTTCGCGAAAGCAATGAAAAAAAACTCGACCAAATGCGTGAAACGGTTGATGAAAAACTCACTTCCGTTTTGACCGAGCGGCTGGATTCAAGTTTCAAAACGGTCAGCGAACAACTAAAAGAAGTCCACGAATCAATGGGCGAAATGAAAAAGCTCGCCGCCGATGTCGGCGACCTCCAAAGAGTGCTGACCAATGTCAAAACGCGCGGAACCTGGGCGGAAGTCCAACTCGGCAATATTCTTGAACAGACAATTCCTATTGAATATTTCGAAAGGAATGTTTCAACAAGGGGCACGGCGGAGCGGGTCGAATTTGCGGTGAAAATACCGTCAAGAGACGAATCGGGCGGATTTGTCTGGCTGCCGATAGATTCGAAATTCCCGCAAGAGGACTATATCAGACTTTGCGACGCTGCCGAAAAGGGCAATGCGGCGGCGGTTGAGGAATACGCCAAAGCGCTTGAAAAGTCGGTTAAAAAACAGGCGGAAACAATTTCAAAACTCTATGTCGAAGTTCCCAAAACAACCGATTTTGCAATAATGTTTTTGCCGACCGAGGGGCTTTATTCCGAGGTGCTGAGGCGCCCGGGGCTTTCAGAGGAAATCGAAAGAAAATACAGGGTTATGATTTGCGGACCCACCACAATAACCGCGTTTTTGAGCACGCTTCAAATGGGCTTTAAAACCATTGCAATCGACCGAAAAGCGTCCGAAGTCAGGAAACTTTTGGGCGCGGTCAAAGCGCAGTATGAAAAGTTTGAATTGCTCCTTGTCAAAGCGCGCAAAAAAATTGATGAGGCGGGCGCTACGCTTGACGACGCCAGAAAACGCAACGGAATCATCCGCAAAAATCTTAAATCGGTCGAAGAACCCGACGCGGCAGAAGCCGACCGTTTGATTGAAAGCGGAGAGTGAAATCTCTATAAATAACCAAAAATAATCAATTTTTTGCAAAATTATGTATATTTTGCAACAAAATCATTGACAAAGAATGGTATAAGTTGTATATTTATATCATACATTTATATTGATTGATATAAAAGGGGGCGAGCAGGGTGATTGAAAAGAAAATTTTCCTCGGCAATGTTGATTATATAAACAGATTTTTGAATGTCGTTGAGGATAAACCGTATGACATCGAACTTACAAGCGGCGGAAAAACAGTAAAAGGCAAAACGCTGATGAGTATCCTGCTGCTTGACCTGACAAAACCCGTCGTTATGCGCGCATATTGCGATAAAGATGTTATGCTTCTGCGCGATATCGAAGAGTTTGTTGTGTGATTTTCGGCTCAAATTTTGCGTTTTCGGTTGACTTTTCAAAAAACCGTGTTATCATAATATAGATATTGTATAAGAATATCCTTATCAAGAGCGGCGGAGGGAAAAGGCCCTGTGAAGCCCGGCAACCTGTTTTTCAAGGTGCTAAATCCTGCGGCTGTCGTGCCGCGAGATGAGGTTTTAAAAAAACTCGCTCAAAAGGCGGGTTTTGTTTTTGCTATTTTTATTCGAGGGAAGTTGAAATTATGAGTAAATATCTTTTCACATCGGAATCCGTAACACAAGGACACCCCGATAAAGTCTGCGACAGCATTTCCGACGCAATTCTTGATGAAATAATCTCCCGTGACCCCGAAGCGCGTGTCGCGTGCGAAACTTTTTGCACCACCGGAATGGTGACGGTAATGGGTGAAATCACCACGTCGTGTTATGTCGATATTCCGAAAATCGCAAGAAGAGTAATAAATGACATAGGCTATAATTCACCCGATATGGGTTTTGACGGGAATACCTGCGCCGTCACAACCGCAATTGACGAGCAGTCGCCCGATATTGCAATGGGTGTTGACAGTTCGTTTGAAAACCGCGAGGGTGATGATGATAAATATAATCTCCAAGGGGCGGGCGATCAGGGCATTATGTTCGGCTATGCGTGCGATGAAACCCCCGAACTTATGCCGCTCACACTTTCTCTCGCTCATGCCCTTGCCAAAAAACTCACCACTGTGAGACAAGACGGAACGCTTGATTATCTCAGACCCGACGGAAAAACTCAGGTCACGGTCGAATATGACGGCGGCGTGCCGAAGAGGGTCGACGCGGTTGTTGTTTCTTCTCAGCATAAAGATTCCGTCACGCTTGACAAGTTGCGTGAAGATATTCTGAATAAGGTTATAAAACCGACGATTCCGAAAGAATTGATGGACGAAAACACAAAGGTTTATATAAACCCGACAGGGCGGTTTGTCGTCGGCGGTCCGCAGGGCGACACGGGCCTCACGGGTCGAAAAATAATTGTCGATACTTACGGCGGATGCGCCCGTCACGGCGGCGGCGCGTTCAGCGGAAAGGACCCGTCAAAGGTCGACCGCAGTGCGGCATATGCCGCAAGATGGGTAGCCAAAAACATCGTTGCCGCAGGAATTGCGCGCAAATGTGAAATTCAACTTTCATACGCAATCGGTGTCGCGCACCCGATTTCGATAACCGTCAATTCGTTCGGCACGGGCATTGCGGACGACGAGTTTATTGCAAAAGCCGTCAACCGTGTTTTCGACCTTCGCCCCTCTGCAATAATCGACGCGCTTGACCTTAAAAAGCCGATTTACTATCAACTGGCGGCATTCGGTCATGTCGGCCGTGAAGACCTCGGCGTGAAGTGGGAGGAAACCAATAAAACTAAAGAGTTGAAATCTGCTCTCAAAAGTATTATAATGGAAAACAATAAATGATATTAAGGGGAGTGAGTGTTATGACAGAGCCAACCGCAGCCGTCGGCAAATTTGCTGCCGCAGTGGGCGAAATTGTCAACGCTCACGCCTCTTTTTTTGCCGCAGTGACCGATGTGCTCAGATTTGTGTTTCCCGTTTTGGCACTTTTGATAATTTTGGGTGCTGTCAGAAATCTTTTGAAAATCCCGAACAAACCTGAGGTTTGGGGCAGAATCAAAATGCCGGACGGCTCAATCAAAAAACTCACAAACTGGGAAAATATAATCGGGCGTTCTCTTAAATGCGATATAACGCTGAGGCTTGCCACAATTTCGCGCCAGCACGCCGCGCTTATCAGAAGAGAAGACGGTGTGTGGCAGCTTTATGACCTTGCCGGAAAGCGTTCAACCCTTTATAACGGAACGCCGATTCACATAAAAAAACTTTCCGTGGGCGACAGTTTTTCGCTCGGCGGTGCGGAATTCACATTGCTCGACGCACCCCCGACCGGTGAAATATATTCATCTTCAAAAGCCCGTTCGAAATCAAAAGCACACGCCCCGGTCGGTGCGTTTTTGCTTTTAACGCTGTTTCAGTTCCTCACGGCGGTCCAGCTTTTCGCTTCGGCAGGCTCAGCCGCGTCGCCCAAATTGCTGTTCCTTTTTCCGGGGCTCACCGTTTTGATGTGGATTTATTTTATAATGATGTGTTTCTTCCGCTGCACAGGTCTTGAAATGGAAGAAATCGCTTTTTGGCTCTCCACTTTGTCGCTTGCGGTCACAGGCTCGTCATATCCCGGCTCAATGCCCAAACAGTTTGTCTGCATTGTCGCCGGAATTGTGTTTATGCTTGTTCTCGAAATATTTATGCGCGACCTCGAAAGGGTCAAAAAACTCCGTTGGGTTGCCGCGGCGCTCACGGTCGCCTGCCTGCTTTTCACCATTGTTTTCGGCACTTCCAAACACGGCGCAACCGCGTGGGTTTCCCTTGCAGGCTTTTCGTTTCAACCGTCGGAACTTGCAAAAGTTTTCTATATATTTGCCGGTTCCGCAACTCTCGACCGCCTTTTCGTCAAACGGAATTTCGGAATGTTCATAGTGCTCACTTTGCTTGTTCTCGGCTGTTTGGCACTTATGAATGATTTCGGTACGGCACTCATTTTCTTTGTTGTCTTTTTGGTTATCATATTTTTGCGCTCGGGCGATTATACGAGCCTTATGCTCATATGCGGCGCTGCGGGATTCGGCGGCGTGCTGCTTGTGAAGTTCAAGTCGCACATTGTCAGCCGTTTTGCCGCCTGGGGCAAAGTGTGGGAATATCCCGCCTCGCTCGGCTATCAGCAAACCAGAGCGATGTCCGCCGCGGCTTCGGGCGGCATTGTCGGAAAAGGCGCCGGGAACGGTTGGCTCAAAGATATTTTCGCCGGCGACACCGATTTGGTTTTCGGAATGCTTTGTGAAGAATGGGGGCTCATCATCGCACTGCTTGCCGTTTTGTCGGTTGTTGTGCTTTGTGTTTTTGCCGTGCGCGCTTCAAAAAACAGCCGTTCAAGTTATTATACAATAACGGCTTGCGCCGCAACATCTCTGCTTGTTTTCAGTATGATTCTGAATGTTTTCGGCACGGTCGACCTCTTGCCGCTCACAGGCGTCACATTCCCGTTTGTTTCAAACGGCGGCTCATCGATGATTTCCTGCTGGGGTTTGCTCGCTTTTCTGAAATCAACCGACGCACGCCCGAATTCAAGCATAGCTACCAAATTTTACGAGAGTTATTTTGCAAAGAATAAAAAGGCGGGTGGTTGAACTTGAAAAAAATAAGTGCGAGAGCGTTCATCTGTCTGATTCTTTGCGCGGTTATGCTCGCCGGAACGGCTTTTTACTGCGTTCGTTTTGCAGTCAAGGGAGCCGATTGGGCAACAGCCGATTTTAATACCGACCTTTATAATCAGGGCCAGTTGGCGCGCGGCCGTGTGCTCGACCGTGACGGCGTGGTTTTGAGTTCGGTTGATGAAAATAAAAACCGAATATATAATGAAAGCGAAGCGGTCAGAAAAGCCACACTTCACGCAGTCGGCGACAAAAACGGATATATTGCGGCGGGCGCCGTCAATGCGTTCACCGACCAATTGTCGGGCTATAATTTTGTCACGGGGCTTAATGATAATAATGAGGGTAACGACCTTTATCTCACAATAAATTCCGACTTTAATGTTGCGGCATATAATGCCATAGGCAACAAAAAAGGCGCCGTTCTGGTTTATAATTATAAAACAGGGGAGATACTATGTATGGTTTCAACCCCGACATTCGACCCGATGAATGTGCCTGCCGATATTACTGACGGAAATAAGTATGAAGGTGTCTTCATAAACCGCGCACTTTCGGGACTTTATACTCCGGGTTCAACAATGAAAACCGTTACAATGGCGGCAGCGATTGAAAATATATCAGACCTCGACAGCAAAACATATCTTTGTGAAAAATATTATCAAATCGGTGTTGATAAGGTCACCTGTGCCGGCAGACACGGCGAAATTGACGCGTACAATGCGTTGGTCCATTCCTGTAACTCTGCGTTTGCACAGATAAGTTTGTCGCTCGGTCCCGATAAAATCAGAAAATATTTTGAAAAGGCAGGGCTCACTTCAAAATATAATGTCAACGGAATTACGACTGCCGCGGGCAGCCTCGGCGCAATGAAGTCGGATATGAGCATAGCCTGGAGCGGAATCGGGCAGGACGACGATATGGTTAATCCGATGGCAATGGCGGTCTATATGGGAGCCGTTGCAAACGGCGGAAAAGCGGCAAAACCGCAGATTATTTCAAAAGTAACTTCCGCAAAAGGCTCGCCCAAATCGTTCTATTCGGCGTCAATGACCGGAACACTTATTGAAAAAACCACGGCTGACAAGCTGAGCAATATGATGAAAGGCGCGGTCGAAAAGGAATACGGCAGCGGGCTTTTCCCGGATCTTGACGCATACGCAAAATCCGGAACCGCCGAAGTTTCGGGCGATAACGAAGACGCTTGGTTTGTCGGATTTTTGAAGGATAAAGATTATCCTTATGCCTTTGCGGTTGTGGTTGAAGAAGGCGGAAGCGGAACGCGGACTGCCGGGCGAATTGCCTCAACTGTTATAAAAGAAATGACGGGGAAATAATTTCACCGATTTTATAGATAAAATGTTTCAGTGTTCGAAGGGAGAATTTTAATGCAGGCATTGTTTGAAAATTTCACGAATCTTACCTGGCAGCAGCCGGTTATGTGGCTTATAGGTGCGGTGCTCATATATCTTGCCATAAAAAAGGATATGGAGCCGGCTTTGCTTTTGCCGATGGGCTTCGGCGCAATATTGGTTAATTTGCCGCTCTCAGGCGCAATAACACAGGGAAAAGAGATAGGCGTTCTCAATATTTTGTTCGACAGCGGAATCGCAAACGAACTTTTTCCGCTTTTGCTGTTTATAGGAATCGGCGCAATGATTGATTTCGGACCGTTGCTCGCAAATCCGAAACTTATGATTTTCGGCGCCGCCGCTCAGTTCGGCATATTTATGACATTGGTCCTTGCAACCGCTCTCGGCTTTGCCCCGAAAGATTCTGCGTCAATCGCGATAATCGGTGCCGCCGACGGTCCCACATCGATTTTTGTCGCAAACTATCTCAAATCCGATTATTTGCCGGCAATTATCGTCGCGGCTTATTCCTATATGGCGCTTGTTCCGATAGTTCAGCCGCCGGTAATCAAATTGGTCACCACCAAAAAAGAAAGGCTTATAAGAATGCCTTATGCAAAATCCGAAGTTTCCAAAACGGTCAAAATTCTGTTTCCCGTGGCGGTTATGATAATAACAGGACTTTTTGCCCCGAAAGCGGTCGCTCTTATCGGATTTTTGATGTTCGGAAACCTTATTCGCGAATGCGGCGTGCTCGACAGTTTGTCGGAAACGGCTCAAAAGGTGCTTGCGAATCTTATAACGCTGCTGCTCGGCATTTCGGTTGCCGCAAAGATGACGGCGGAAGCCTTTTTGAATGTCAGAACGCTTATGATTTTGGCGCTCGGTCTTTTCGCATTCGTCTTTGATACCATCGGCGGCGTTTTGGTTGCAAAGATATATAATATCTTCGCTAAGGTCAAGGTGAATCCGATGATAGGCGCGGCGGGAATTTCCGCTTTCCCGATGTCCGCAAGGGTGATTCACAAAATGGGTCAGGCGGAGGACAATCAGAATTTTTTGCTTATGCACGCGGTCGGCGTCAATGTTTCGGGTCAGATAGCCTCCGTTATCGCAGGCGGATTGATGCTCAATTTGTTCGATATGTTGGGTTAAGGAGGGACTGCAATGTTTAATATGAGTGCTGTGTTAAACGCTCTGCTCGTTATGTTGATGGGTATGGCGGGAATATTTATCGTAACTTTAATAATCATAATTTGCGTTGTTCTGCTTAAGAAGGCAGTAGGCGCAAACGAAAATAAAAACAAAGACGGAAAAGCAGAGCAATAACCGTTTGATTTTTGCGTTTCTGCCGTCGGAGAAGACACTTCCAACAGCGCCCCTTGCCAAACTAGATGCTGGATATTAGACACGGCAGCCGTTGGTTTTTGCGTTCCTGCCGTCGGCGAAGAGATTTCCACCGGCTCCTTTGTGTAAGCGCGACTGAGGGGTAGTATCTAACATCTAAAGTCTAATTTCGAGTGATAGTAATCTAATATCTAATTAACAACTTATCGAAAATAAAAATCCGCCCGTTTAGGTGAAATTCCTAAACGGGCGGGTTTAATATATTTCTTATTTACTGAACTCCCAAATAAGGTGCCGGGTCAACCGATGTGCCGTTAACCTTAACTTCAAAGTGAAGGTGGTTTCCGCTCGAATCTCCGGTGTTTCCGACTGTTGCAATCGTGTCGCCCTGCTTCACGACATCACCGACCGAAACCGAAAGTTTTTCACAGTGAGCATAAAGGGTGCGAAGACCGTTTGAGTGTTCAATGATTATGCTGTTGCCGTATCCGCTTCCTGCGGCGTTATATCCCGATTTAATAACCACACCGTCCGCTGCTGCGAAAATCGCGGTGCCGTTTGGCGAGCAAATGTCAAAACCTTTGTGGTTGCGGCCGTCGCCAAAATATGAAGAAATTCTCATCTTGGAATTTTTGGCAACCGGCCAAATGAAATTTGCATTGCCGTATTTGACCGATGCGGAAGACATATTCTTTGTGGTTTTTGTGTCGCCTACCGTTGCGGTTCCCACGGTCACCTGCTCGGCAACGGGCTCAACTATGTTCTGGGTCGAGACAACTTCGCGTGATGTTTCAACTCCGTCAATATATGTTATTCTCGAAACAGTTTCCGCAACGCCGTTTTGCCCTTTCGTGGTAACGGTTTTATAGCCCTTGACCTTTTGTTCGTCCTGATTTTCAACGGTTTCATACGGCACTTCGACCTGTGAAATCTCTTCAGCCAAAAGGCAGACTTTAAGGGGATAGGCGTTTGACGAAAAATCAGAATTTATTTCATTGTCCGATTTGATGTCGTCGGTTGAATAATATCCTTTTTTAATGCTGACATTTTCACAGTATCTTGCGTCATAAGCGCCGATGTCGGACGCTGCCGCAACCGCATCTCTGAGTGATGAGTCGATACATTCGGTGAATGTCGAGTCGGTTTCGCAAACAGAATAAAGTTTGTCGTCAATGAAAAGACCGTAGGCTTCTTCCAGCCCGTCGGTATTGTTGAGTGCGGATTTCGCAAGATTTTGCGGTTTTTCAATGTTCTGATTCAATGTGAGAACAGGTTTGAAATGAGCTTCGGTTATAAGTTCTTTTCCGCCGTCGGAAACAATTTGATTTTTCATTTCCTCAACGGTTTTGTCGAATTCTTCAACCGAACTGATTGTGCCGAGTTTCACTCCGTTATATTCAACCTCAACCGCATAGGTAAGATTGCTCCAAACGGTGTTTGTTGCACCGACGACAATCAAAAGCGCAATGACGGCAACGGTCGCCGTAAATTTTTTGAACATTTTCCTGTTGCCCGCACATTTGGTTTTGAGAAGACCGAGAAAGCAAGAAGACTTTTCTTTGAAACTCTCAAGTCCCGAATTTTTAACGGCGACGGCAATGCTTCTGAGGGCGGAAAGTCCGCTCATCGGTATTTCAAACAAAACGCGCTTTGAAATGCGCTCAAACCCGATAACTATGCGAACGGCTTTTTTGCCGAATGAGACGGCGCCGCATTTTATTTTTGAAACTATATTTAACAATTTGTTTTTGATGGATGACAAAAAAATCAACTCCGTGTACAACTTTGCGAACATATGAATCAATTATATCAAAAAATTACAAAATCGCAACACTTTTTGGAATATTGTAATATTTGGTGTACAAAATTAACATAAAATCGCATAAAATAGGCACGGCGTTTGTGAATTACGAATAAACGCCGTGCCGATAAATCAAATTTAAAAGAATGTGAGCTGATTGGTGTCGGGGATACCGTCAAGTGTTCCCATCGAACGCAGTGTTTCAATAACCGTTTTGGAAACGCCCGATTGCTGCTGCAATTCTTCAACCGACAAAAATCCGCCGCTGTGAACTGCGTTGTAAAGGGCGATTGCCGCCTTGTCTCCGATACCGTCGAGCGCGCCGAAAGGCAGCCGCATTTTTCCGTTTTCGGGCAGATAGTGCGTCGCGTGTGATTTTTGCAAATCAATCGGCAAAACTTCAAGCCCGCGTGCGAACATCTCGTTGAAAATTTTAAGGTTTTCGTAAACCGACTTGTCTTTTGCCGAGAGGTCGCGCCCCGCCGCCTGAAGTTCAAGCAGGCGCTGTCTTGTGTATTCGGGTCCTTTAAGCAGCGTTTCAACCTCAACATCTTCGGGTCTTCCCGTGAAATATGCGCAATAATATTCAATCGGTCTGTAAACTTTGTACCAACCGAGCCTTATCGCCGAGATGACATAGGCGGCGGCGTGCGCTTTCGGGAACATATATTTGATTTTGAGGCAGGAATCTATGTACCATTCGGGAACTCCGTGATCGCGCATTGCCTTTTTGTGCTCATCTGTCAAAAGTTTCTTTGCGTTACCTTTACGGGTGATTTCCATAATTTTAAACGCCATTCCGGGCTCCAGTCCGCATTTCATCAAATAGACCATAATGCTGTCACGCGTTCCGATAACTTCCGAAATCGTGCAGGTCTTGTTGCGGATAAGTTCCTGTGCGTTTCCGACCCAAACATCTGTGCCGTGAGAAAGTCCCGAAATCTGCAAAAGGTCGTCGAATGTTTTCGGCTGTGCTTCAATAAGCATGTCCATGGCGAATTTAGTTCCGAATTCGGGCAGCGAGAGCGTTCCGGTTTTCACAAATATTTTATCTTCCGTAACACCGAGCGCCTTGGGTGAGGTGAAAAGGCTCATAACATTTTTATCACTCATTGAAACATCGGTCACGGGAATTCCCGAATACTCTCCGAGGTATTTGCTTATCGTCGGGTTAACATGCCCGAGTTCATCGAGTTTGAGAATTGTGTCGTGGATTGAGTGGAAATCAAAATGTGTTGTGATGGTGTCGGAATGTGGGTCGTCGGCAGGGTGCTGGACAGGGCAGAAATCATAAATTTCTCTGTCCGCCGGTACAACGACCATACCGCCGGGGTGCTGCCCCGTTGTGCGTTTGACGGACGAAGCGTAAAGCCTTTGCGCCAGGCGGTTTTCTTCGGCTTTGTTGAGATTTTTGCCGTGTTCTTCTTCATATTTTTTGACATAACCGAATGCAGTTTTTTCCGCAACGGTCGAAATTGTTCCGGCCTTGAACACATTTTTTGTTCCGAACAGTTTTTCGGTGAATTTATGTGCGCTTGACTGATATTCATTCGAGAAGTTAAGGTCAATATCCGGAACTTTGTCGCCGTTGAATCCCAAAAATGTTTCAAACGGAATGTCGTGCCCGTCCCTTATCATTTCGGTGCCGCAATTCGGGCATTTTTTGGGTGGCATATCAAATCCGGATTTGTATTTCTTGCCCGATTCAAAATCGCTCAACTTGCATTTTGGGCAAACATAGTGCGGCGGCAGGGGATTAACTTCCGAAATCCCCGACATTGTTGCAACAAAGGACGAGCCGACCGAGCCGCGCGAGCCGACCAAATAGCCGTGTTCAACCGAGTTTGCAACCAGTTTTTGTGCGGTAACATACATAACCGAAAAGCCGTGTTTAATAATTGAATCAAGTTCTTTTTTGAGTCTGCTTGCCACAATTTCGGGCAGTTCTTCACCGTATACCTCGTGCGCTTTCGACATAACAACATCGGTGAGAATTTGTTCCGCTCCTTCAATCGAGGGCGGAAAACTGCCCTCGGGAACGGGGCGCACGCTCCCGTCAATCATAGCGGCGATTTTTTGCGGATTATCCACAACAATTTCTTTTGCGCGCTCCCCGAGATAAGAAAAGTCGGACAGCATTTCATCGGTTGTTTTGAGATAAAGCGGAGCCTGGAATTCCGCATCTTTGAAACCTTGCGCCGCCATCAGAATTTTTCTTATATCGGCGTCGCCTTTTTTGAGAAAATGAACATCACCGGTTGCAACAACAGGCTTTTTGAGCCTGTCCGCAAGGCTTATAATAGTTTGATTTATTTTGTGAAGCCCCTCGGCGGAATCAACCGACCCGTTTCGAATCATAAATTCATTGTTTCCGTCCGGTTGAATTTCAAGATAATCGTAATATTCCGCAATTTGAAGCAGTTCTTCAAACGGTCTGTCCTCGAAAACAGCGCGGTAAAGTTCACCCTGTTCGCAGGCGCTGCCCACAATCAGACCTTCGCGGTATTTGTTCAAAAGCGTTTTCGGAATTCGGGGCTTTTTGCGAAAATAATCAAGATGCGAACTTGAAACAATTTTATAAAGATTTTTAAGCCCCGCCGCATTTTTCACCAACATAATAATGTGGTACATTTTGAGCTTTTTCGGGTCTCCGCCGGTCAGTGCCGTGTTGAGTTGCCCGACCGAGGTGCATTGTGCCGTCTCTTCGGTTTTTTCAATAAGGCAGCGGAATATTTCCGCAAGAATTGCGGCGTCGTCACAGGCGCGGTGGTGATTGAAGTTTCTGAGATTGAGCGCTTTTGCCACCGTGTCGAGTTTCGCGTTTTTAATATCGGGCAAAAGGCTTCTCGCCATAACCACCGTGTCGATGAACACGGGCTCAAACTTATAACCGTTTTTTTGAGAAACGGAACGGATAAAGGAAATATCAAAGTTTGCGTTGTGTGCGACAAGCACTGCGTCGCCGCAAAATTCAAGAAAACTCCTGACCGCCGCCGCTTCGTCGGGCGCGTTTTTCACCATTTCGTCTGTAATTCCGGTGAGTTCCGTGATTTTTTCGGGAATATGCACGCCGGGATTTACAAATGTTGAAAATGTTTCGCCGATTTCGCCGCCGCTGTATCTTACGGCGCCGATTTCGGTTATATGCTCGGTTGCGGGGGAAAGCCCCGTTGTTTCAATATCAAAAACAACAAAATCGCCGTCGAGAGAGGCGTCGGATTTACCTGTAACCGCTTCTGAAAGGTCGTTGACGAAGTACCCTTCAATCCCGTAAATCACCTTAAAATCCGTGTCGGGGTCGCTTTTTCTTATCGATTCAATGGTTTTCATCACTTCGGGGTACGCCTGTACGACCCCGTGGTCGGTTATCGCAATCGCTTTGTGACCCCATTTGTATGCCGTTTTGATGAGCGAGGCGGCGGAAGCCACGCCGTCCATTGCCGACATATTGGTGTGGGCATGAAGTTCGACACGCTTTTCGGGTGCGGAGTCTGTTTCCTCAGTGCGCTTAAAACGCACAATGCTTTGCGGATTTATAACATAGCATTTGTCCCAGTCGTCAAATCGGTGCGAGCCTCTCACCATAATGCAGTCGCCGATTTTAAGCGAGGTTATTTTTTCGGCGTCTTCGTTGCGTACATAAAATTTAATAATAAGCGAGTTTGTATCGTCCGAAAATTGAATGTTCACTCTTTGCTTGTCGCCCTTTTTGGTCGGCGTGAATTCGGCGAAAAATATCTCGCCCCAAACAATGAACGAATCCATTTCGCCCGCAACACTCGACATAGTTATCGGAACGCCGCGGATATTCCTGCCGTAAATCACTTCGGCAGAGCCATCTTCCATCGGGACGCTGTCACATTCAACAATTTCGGCAGGCGCTTCTTCAAAAATATCCGAATTCGCCCCGCCGATGTTATTAAATGAGAAATCATATTCGGGCAGCGGCGGCTCGGGCAGTTCTTCTTTCAAAACGCCGTCAAACGCGAGTTCGATTTCACGCCCGAAACGGCTTTTGACCGCGCTCGTGAATTTGGCTTTAAATCCGGCGGAAACAATCGTGTCGCGCCCGCCGTGAGCGAGCGTGACGGTCACCGTGTCGCCGTCAAGTGAATATTCGGCGTCCGAAAAAAATCCGTTAAAAGAAATATCCGTGAGCCTTATTTTTTCGGCAAGGTCACGGGCGGCGTCGGCGCAAAAGCAGTCGGGCGTATAATAAGAGGTCACCTGCGCTTTTGCGAGGCTCAACAGGTCTTTGAGTCTCTCTCTCAATTCGTCAATTTCACCGCTCGGTATGTATTTTTCATATTTGCACGCAAGTGTCAGCGTCCTCGCCTGCCTGTCAATGTTACAGGCAAGGACCTGTCCGTTTAAAATGTTTTTATTAAAATTCGGACCGAGTATATTTCCGAATATATCGCCGAGTGTTTTTTGCTTCATTTTGTGTTCCTTCCGGAGATGTCAGTATTTTTCTATTTCTGAAATCAGTTGTTCCAAAAGTTCGTTTTCGGGAACTTTGCGTATAATTTCGCCTTTTTTAAAGATGATTCCGCAGGCGTCTCCGCCCGCAATGCCGATGTCGGCTTCTCTTGCCTCCCCCGGGCCGTTAACGGCGCAGCCCATAATTGCAACAGTCAGATTTTTGTCACAGTTTTTAAGCCTTTCTTCCGCTTGCTTTGCAATGGAAATAAGGTCGATTTTTGTTCTTCCGCAAGTGGGGCAGGAAATAAACTTAATGCCGTCTTTTCTAAGCCCGACTGCTTTAAGAATGGCTTTTGCCGCCGCAACCTCTTCAATCGGGTCGTCGGTCAGCGACACCCTTATTGTGTCTCCGATTCCTCTCAAAAGCAGTCCGCCGATTCCGGCAGCAGAGGCAACCGTGCCGGCACTTTTTGTTCCGGCTTCGGTCACGCCGAGGTGCAGCGGATACGGGCAAACTTCCGCTGCCAGTTCATACGCTTTGTACATTGTCGGCACGGAAGAAGACTTTATTGAAAGCACAATATCGTCAAAATCAAATTTTTCGAGCAGTCTGATATGATACATTCCGCTTTCAACCAGCGCTTCGGGTGTCGGTGCGCCGTATTTTTTGAGCGCCGACGCTTCCACACTGCCCGAATTAACGCCCACTCTTATCGGAATGGATTTAAGGCGGCAGGCGTCCGCCACGGCCTTGATTTTGGAATCGTCGCCGATGTTTCCGGGATTTATGCGGATTTTATCAACCCCTGCCGCAACACATTCAAGCGCTATGCGGTAATCAAAATGTATATCGGCAACAATCGGAACATTGACTGCGGATTTAAGAGCATAAATAAGCGCCGCCGATTTAATGTCCGGCACCGCCGTCCGTATAATCTCACAGCCGGCGGTCTCCAGCGCTTTTGCCGCCGCAACATTTCCCTCAATGTCCGCAGCAGGTATGTTAAGCATTGACTGTATGCTCACAGGCGAGCCGCCGCCGATAAATATATTCCCGACTTTAACTTTTTTTGTTGTTTCGTGTGTGTACATTATGTGTCACCTCTAAAAAAGAGCAATTATATCCTTGATGCTGATGAACACCGCAAATGCCATAATCAGGACAAAGCCCACTGTGTGAACGGCACTTTCGTATTTTTGCGGAACGGGTTTCCCGATTATCATTTCAATCAGAATGAACAGCGCGCGTCCGCCGTCAAGCGCCGGAACGGGCAACAGGTTGAATATTCCGAGATTTATTGTGATAAGCGCCAATATCGGCAAAAGCCGGCTGAGCCCTGCCCTCACCGCGCTCGTCATCGCCGCCGTAACCCCGACAGGACCCGAAACGGCGGAAATGCCGTATTTCCCCGAAATGAGGTCAACAAGCGAGCGCCAAACTGTCAGTTCATAAGAAAGTGTTGTTTTGAAAGACTGCGAAATAAATGAAGCGAAAGTCTTCCTGATACCGTAAAATTTAAAATCTATTTTAATATAAGACATACCGTCGATTTTTTCGGTGTCAAATTTAACCGACGGCAATTCAACCTTTTTGCCGTCTCTCAAAACGGTCATATCGAGTTTGCCGTCTTCAACATTCGAGAATTGATAACTGAGGTCGTAGGCGGTGTGAATACTCCTGCCGTTGACAGAAATAATTTTATCGTTTTCTTTCAAACCGTATTCCGAACTCACCGAATTTTCGTTGAATTCCGCAACCGTGGTGCTCACAAAAACTTTTTGTGATGATAAAATTATCATAACAATAATGACACCTAAAAGAATGTTGAACACCGCGCCCGCCAAAATCACAAGCAGGCGGCGCCACGCTTTTGCGTTGCAAAAAGCGCGCGGGTCTCCGCTTTCTTCGTCTTCGCCCTCCATTGAACAAAAACCGCCGAACGGCAAAACCCTGAGCG
The DNA here is from genome assembly GCA_963611445.1 of bacterium. GTDB lineage: Bacteria > Bacillota > Clostridia > Oscillospirales > Acutalibacteraceae > CAVALG01. Next base: position 7,044 of record CAVDRT010000213.1, on the reverse strand, counting down.
CATAAAGTGTTTCGCCCCGTTTTTTCTTGAAAATTGCGGGGCCGAATCCGATTGAATATTCATTGACCCTGATTCCTGTGAGTTTGGCGACCGAAAAATGCCCGAATTCGTGAATTGCAATCATAATGAGAAATGAAAGAATTGCAACGATTATCGGCCAGGCGGTATCCCAAATGTTCTTTAAAACTGACATTAAATTTACCTCGGTTATAAGAAAAATCAATTAACTTTCGAATAAACATATTCGCGCGCGTTTGAGTCCGCCGCAAAAACATCGTTTATGGTGAAATTTTTCACGGCAGGCTGATTTTGCGCCGCTCCTTCAACCAAATCGGCAATTTGCAAAAAGCCGATTTTCTTTTTGAGGAACAGGTCAACCGCCGCCTCGTTTGCACCGTTGACGGCGGCAGGCTTAAGTCCGCCCGACCTTATCGCATCGCAGCAAATGTCAAGACATCTGAATGTTTGCCTGTCGGGCTTTTGGAATGTCAGCGTGCCGATGTCGGTGAGTGACAGACGCTTTGTCGGGCAGTCAAATCGGTCGGGGCAGGTGAGCGCGAATTGAATCGGTATGTGCATATCGGGCGCGCCGAGCTGTGCAATGACCGCGCCGTCGACAAACTCAACAGCCGAATGAACAATGCTCTGCCTGTGGACGACCACTTCAATATCATCTGCACTGACCCCGAAAAGATGTACGGCTTCGATAACTTCAAGCCCCTTGTTCATAAGCGTAGCCGAATCGATGGTTATTTTTTGCCCCATATCCCAGTTTGGGTGTTTGAGTGCGTCCTCGGGTGTGATGTCGGCAAGTTCCGCCGTTGTTTTCCCGAAAAACGGACCGCCCGACGCCGTTAAAATTATCTTCCCGAGTTTTTTGCGCGGCTCTCCCAAAAGCGATTGAAATATCGCCGAATGTTCGCTGTCAACAGGATAGAGCGAAACGCCGCTTTTCTCGATTTCTTTCATAACTATATCGCCGGCGGCAACAAGCGTTTCCTTGTTTGCAAGCGCAATGTCGCATTTTTGAGACACCGCCGACAGCGTGGGTCCGAGCCCCGCAATGCCGACAATGGCGTTGAGAACCGTGTCGCAATTTCTGAAAAGTTCGGGTTGTTTTGCGGCGTCATTTCCGGCAATTATTTTGGTTTTCGTGTCCGCAATTCTTGTTTTAAGGTCGGCGGCGGCAGCCTCGTTTGCAACCGCAACAATTTCGGGCTCAAATTCACGCACCTGTTCTTCAAGCAGGGCGGGGCGTTTTCCCGAAGCCGCGAGCGACACGATTTTATAACCCATTTTTCTCGCAACATCAAGGCTTTGCGTGCCGATTGAGCCGGTTGAACCCAATATGGAAAGTCTTTTAGTCATTTGATTTACCTCGGTGATACAATGTCGACCAATTGAAGGAATGATGAGAAAACGGGGGCAATAAGCAGCAGGCTGTCAAATCTGTCAAGCACGCCGCCGTGCCCGGGCATAATTTTGCCGTAGTCTTTGATTCCCGTCTTTCTTTTAATATATGAAGCGGCAATGTCACCTATCATTCCGAGAACGGCAAAAACGGGCGCAATGAGCGCAATAATCAAAATGTTTGCTGTCGAATCGGAGGATATTCTGTTAAAAATAACCGCAATCAAAGCCGAAATTCCCGCCGCAAACACAAGTCCGCCCGCGGCGCCCTCCCAGGTTTTTTTGGGGCTCAGTATCGGAGCCATTTTGTGTTTGCCGAAGAAAACTCCGGTAAAATACGCTCCCGTGTCGCACCCCCACGCAAAAGCACAGGCAAGCAAAAAGTAGAAAAGCCCATGTCCGTCTGCAGCCGCCATAAGTATTCCGAGATTGGAAAATGAAAATGAAACAAAAACAGGCAGCGCAAATGCAGCGCAAAGTTCGCTCACTTCGGTCGACGAATGTTTGATAAGCGTCACCAAAACAAGGAGTATCGCAAAAACAATTCCTATGTGCGAAGCGTCAATCGGCAGATAATTTGTGTATACAAACGGCATAAGTGCCGAATAGACTATGCCGCCCGCCGTCAAAATGTTGTTTTTGACAAGTTTTGTGGTGTGCAGAATTTCGTGTGCCGCCACAGCGGAAATGAATGAAATAAATATCGTTATAACAATCGGGAAAGACGCCCCCAAGTATAAAACACCTGCCAAAAGAATGAGGGCGACCGCCGCCGAAATAATTCTCGTTTTCATAATTTTCAATCCCCGTTTATTCTTAATAATGCTGTCCGTATTTCAGAGCCCGTTCTCCGAGCCGCGGCGGACAAAGTGATTTTAAAGATGCCCGAATCGGCGGTTGCGTTTGCCGAAACCGTCAATGGCGGCATCAAGGTCTTTAGTCGAAAAATCAGGCCACAAAACATTCGAAAACCAAAATTCGGAATATGCCGATTGCCATATTAAAAAGTTGGAGAGTCTCAGTTCGCCGCTCGGCCTTATGATGAGTTCGGGGTCGGGTTGCCCCGCCGTATAAAGGCAGCCGCCGACCGTGTCTTCGGTTATGTCATCGGGTTTCAGTTCGCCGTTTTGAACGCGCTCGGCTATTTTTTTTGCGGCGTGCACCAGTTCGTCGCGCCCCCCGTAGTTAAGAGCCATATTGACAAGAAGTCCCGTGGCGGTCTTCGAGGTTTCTTCGGCGTGGTCGATGAGTGCGTTTATTTCATCGCTCAAAGCCGTTCGGTCGCCGATGAAATTAAGCCCGATGTTTTCACTTTTGTACGCGTCGACATCTGCAAGATAGTCTTTGAGCAGTTTCATAATGTTGTCGACCTCTTCGCGCGGGCGTTTCCAGTTTTCGGTCGAAAAAACATAAACCGTCAGATATTTAACCCCGATTTTATTGCAGTATCGGGCAATGGTTTTGAAGTTTTTGGCACCTGCGGCGTGACCGGCGGAACGGGGGAGACCCCTTTTCTTTGCCCACCTGCCGTTGCCGTCCATAATTATCCCGATGTGTTCGGGAACGGTACGGGTGTCATTACCCGATTTCGGTTGTTTCTTTTTAAAAAATATCATTCTCAAACTCCGCCAATCTTAAAACAGGTTTTCAAACTGCTTTTAAAATCCCACCGAACAGCCTTTTTTCAAAAGAAAAAACTTTTTCGGTGGGTTTGAAATGTCGGCTCTGAAACCGCAAAACTCAGATTTCGAGGATTTCTTTTTCCTTTGCCGCCGTGATGTTGTCAATTTCTTTGCAGAAACGGTCGGTCAGCGTCTGAACTTTCTTTTCGCCGTCGGCACATTCGTCTTCGGTGATTTCGTTGTTCTTTTTGAGGGCTTTGATTTTGTCGATCGCGTCGCGGCGGATATTACGGACATTTACCTTCCCGCTTTCCGACATAGCGCGGATTTCTTTAACCAGCTCTTTGCGGCGTTCTTCCGTGAGCGGCGGGAAGAAAAGGCGAATTACTTTGCCGTCGTTGTTGGGGTTTATGCCGATGTCGGCAATGTTTATGGCTTTTTCGATAGCGCTGAGAAGCGTAACATCCCAAGGCTGAATCATAATCGTTCTGCCGTCCGGCACCGAAATTGTTCCAACCTGCTGAACAGGCGTCGGAACGCCGTAATAGTCAACAGATACTTTGTCGAGAATGGAGGGGTTGGCTCTTCCTGCTCTGACAGCGTCAAATTCGTGTGAAAGCGCGTTGAGCGACTTATCCATTTTTTCTTCTGCATTTTTAATGATGGTTTTCATATCTTTAAATACCTCCGAAATAATTATTCTTCATTGCTCACAACAGTGCCGACAGGCTCTCCGCAGGCGGCTCTGTATATGTTGTCAGGGTCGGCAAGGTCAAATACGAGAATGGAAATATCATTGTCCATACAAAGCGACGCCGCCGTGCTGTCCATAACTTTAAGCTGCTTGTCAAGCACTTCGCGGAATGAAAGATGTTCGTATTTTTTTGCGTCGTCATATTTTTTCGGGTCTTTGTCATAAACCCCGTCGACATTTGTGGCTTTAAAGATAATGTCGGCGCAGATTTCCGCCGCTCTCAAAGCCGCTCCCGTGTCGGTTGAGAAAAACGGGTTTCCCGTTCCGCCGCCGAACACGACAACTCTGCCTTTTTCAAGGTGTCTCACCGCTCTGCCTCTGATATAAGGCTCGGCAATTTGCGGCATATTTATTCCGGTTTGCACTCTTGCGCTCACGCCGTTTTGCTCAAGCGTGTCGCCGACTGCAAGCGCGTTGATGACCGTTGCCAACATTCCCATATGGTCGGCTCTTGTGCGGTCCATACTGCCGCTTGAACGGCCGCGCCAAAAATTTCCGCCTCCGACGACGATTCCGACCTGAAGTCCTTCGTCGGTGCATTTTTTGATGCTTTTGCAGATTTTTTCAATCGTGTCAAAATCCAGTCCGCCGTCCTTGTCTCCGGCGAGAGCCTCTCCGCTCAGTTTTAAAAGTATTCTTTTGTATTTTAGAGCCATTTGTTTCTCCGTTCCGCCGCAATTATAATATGTAACCGCCCGGCTCTTTTATGCGGCATTGATTTCTCGTGGCGCCGGGCAAATTTTATATCCAATTTATTTTACAATATGCAGCCTGTAAAGTCAAATGAAAATGCGGTTTAAAGAATTTTAGTTAAAAAATTAAAAAATAGCCGAAGAAATATTCAAAAACCGCTTGACTAATTGATTTTTTTGCAATATAATTGTAAATTGTCTAATGATGTGGTAATATGCCCTATTATATATAAGGAAGACCGAAAGGGGCATTTCGCGCTTTTAAACTTTTTCCCCGTAAAATGCAGTTTGAGCGGGGGAAGGGGATATTGTGCGCGAAAGCCGGACATCAGCGTTAATAAATTAAGGAGTGGTGCAAGCTTATGGCGAATACTGTGAATGTTAAGCCGGTAAAATTCGGACGCAACGAAAGAATGAGCTTCTCAAAAATCAATGAAGTAATCGATATGCCGAATCTCATTGAAATTCAGAAAGACTCATACCGTTGGTTCCTTGAAGAGGGTTTGAGCGAAGTTTTCCGCGATATGTCTTCAATAACCGATTATTCCGGAAATCTCGTTCTCGACTTTATAAGCTACCGTCTTGACGACAAGCCGAAATACACGATAGCGGAATGTAAGGAAAGGGACGCCACATATGCGGCTCCTCTGCGCGTTCTCGCAAGGCTTCAGAATAACGAGACGGGTGAAATCAAGGAAAACGAAGTGTTTATGGGCGATTTCCCGCTTATGACCGATTCCGGTACATTTGTCATCAACGGCGCGGAGCGTGTCGTTGTTTCACAGCTCGTCCGTTCTCCCGGCGTCTATTTCGGCAGCGAACAGGACAAGACCGGCCGTTTCCTTTACAATTCAACCATAATCCCGAATCGCGGCGCTTGGCTTGAATATGAAACCGACCTTAACGGTATCTTGTATGTAAGAATAGATAAAAACCGCAAACTGCCGCTCAGCACATTTGTGCGTTCTCTCGGTGTGCAGACAAATGTTGAAATCAACGAACTCCTCGGCGAAGACGAGCGTATGACCGACACATTCGGCAAAGATACAACGACCGATACCGATTCGGCTCTTATCGAAGTTTACAAAAAACTTCGTCCGGGTGAGCCCGCAACGGTTGAGGGTGCTCAGTCGCATATCGCTCAACTGTTCTTCGACCCGAGAAGATATGACCTTTCCCGCGTCGGCCGCTATAAATATAATATGAAACTGTCACTTGCTCCGAGAATCACGGGCAGAGTCCTCTCCCGTCCGGTAATCGACCCGATGACAGGCGAAATTTTGGCTGAAGTCGATTCGAAACCTATCACAAAGGAACAGGCGCGCGAGTTCGAAAAGAAAGGTGTCAGCGAAGTTTATCTTGATGTTCTCGAAAACGAGGGCGACAGGGTTGAAGTCAAAGTTCTCACCAACAACACGGTTGATATAAAAGATTTCATCAGTTTTGATATTTCCGACCTTGAAATCAAAGAAAAGGTCAACTTCGGTGTGCTCAGAAATATTTTGGAAACCAACAGCACCGAAGAAGAAATCAAAGAGGCACTGGCGCTCAATCTTGACAAATTGGTGCCCAATCATATAACGGTTGACGATATATTTGCGTCAATCAACTATTTCCTCGGTCTTCCGCACGGCGTCGGCAATACCGACGACATCGACCACCTCGGAAACCGCCGTATCCGCTCGGTCGGCGAACTGCTTCAAAATCAGTTCAGAATCGGCTTTTCGAGAATGGAAAGGGTCGTAAGAGAAAAAATGACTCTCCAGGCTCAGGATGTTGACACAATTACTCCCCAGTCGCTTATAAATATCCGCCCGGTCGTTGCGGCAATAAAAGAATTTTTCGGGTCTTCTCCGCTGTCACAGTTTATGGACCAGACCAATCCGCTCCGAACTCACTCACAAACGCCGTTTGTCGGCGCTCGGACCCGGCGGCCTTTCGCGTGACCGCGCAGGATTTGAGGTCCGCGATGTTCACTATACGCATTACGGCCGTATGTGCCCGATTGAAACTCCGGAAGGTCCGAACATCGGACTTATATCTTATCTTGCGACCTTTGCGAAAATAAATGAATACGGATTTATCGAAACCCCTTTCCGCAAAATAGATAAAGAAACAGGCAAAGTTCTTGACGAGGTCGTTTATCTCTCGGCTGACCGCGAGGATGAATATATCGTCGCACAGGCAAACGAGCCGCTCGACGAAAACAACCACTTTGTCCGCGCCAAAGTCAATGCACGCCACCGTGACGAATTCCTTGAAATCGAAGCGTCAAAGGTCGATCTTATGGATGTTTCGCCGAAGATGGTCGTTTCGGTTGCAACGGCAATGATTCCGTTCCTTGAAAACGACGATACAAACCGCGCACTTATGGGCTCAAACATGCAGAAACAGGCTGTTCCGCTCCTTAAAGCCGAAAGCCCGATTGTCGGAACGGGAATGGAATATAAAGCAGCGGTCGATTCAGGCGTCGTTGTGCTTGCAAAACGCGCAGGCACGGTTGTCGCTTCAAGCGCTTCGAAAATCAAAATCAAAGCCGATAACGGCGAAATTGATGAATATGAAC
>CAVDRT010000212.1:0-2099 GCA_963611445.1 bacterium | reverse complement strand
ATTCACATTATATATTAGCAAAAAAATTGATATTTCCTTGCTTTTTTCGCGATTTTTTCAATATTTTAAAAATTTATGGATTAAACATCGAACTTTGCAAACTTTTTGCCGATTACCGAAAGGTCGGTTTTGCCGAAAGAAAGGTCAATGAGTTTTTCCCTGACCGCTTCGGTGTCGCCGCTCGGGATACAGACCGTGAGCGAAACATCTTGCAAAAACTCGGCTTTTTCGACGGCTATGTTGTTTTCTCGGAGCATTGATTCAATTTTGCCGTAAAGGTTATAGTCGCACAAAATGCGGCAAACGGAACACTCTTTCACGGCAACAATTCCGACAGTTTCAACCGCCGATTTTGCCGCTGCCGAATAAGCCCTCACAAGGCCGCCCGTGCCGAGCAAAACTCCGCCGAAATACCGCGTGGTGACTATGGCGCAATCGGTGAGTCCCGATTTTTCGAGCACCCCGAGCGTCGGCAAGCCCGCAGTCGAATGTGGCTCGTTATCGTCCGAATAGCGTTTTATATTGCTGTTTCGCAATATATAGGCAAAAACATTGTGTTTTGCGTCCCAGTATCTTTGCTTTATATCGGCTATGAAATCAAGCGCCGCCTGTTCGTCTTCGACCGGCGCGACGGTTGAAATAAATCTTGACCTTCTTTCAACGATTTCGGCGCTGCCGAGGGATTTTACGGTTTTATATTCCATAAATTTTAACCTTCCGAAATAAGACGAAAAACCGCAACTGCAAATTATGCAGCTGCGGAAAATTCTTCGTGTATGTGATTATTTGTCTTCCATACCAAAACGCTTTTTAAATCTGTCAACACGACCGCCTGTATCAACCAGCTTCTGTCTGCCGGTGAAAAACGGATGACATTTAGAACAAACATCCAAACGGATATCCTTCTTTGTTGAACGCGTTTCGAACTCTGCGCCGCAAGCACATCTTATCTTAACAGTTTCATACTGCGGATGGATTCCTTCTTTCACTTTTGTCACCCCTCTCATATATTTGCATTCGCAATGCTTATAATAACACAGTGCCGAGTAAAATGCAAGCATTATTTAGAAAAATAAAATAAATTATTTTTGAAAAAATTAGAAAAAAGCGAAATTTTACTTGACATTCGGCAGAAAAACGGTATAATGATTTTGTTGCCAACAAAATATTGAGGAATGGTGTAACGGTAGCACGACAGACTCTGACTCTGTTCGTTGGGGTTCGAATCCCTATTCCTCAGCCAGAAAAGCAGATTCCTCTTGTGGAATCTGTTTTTTTATTGTGGATTTTAGATATTAGATATGGCAGCCGTCGGTTTTGTGCATTTGCCTGCCGTCAGCGAAGCGACCATATATGGCTCCTTTGTGTAAAGGGAGCCATAGTGTGCGTGCTGCCGACGGCGACAAAAAAGAAGGGAGCCAAGTGGGGCGCTTACGGGGGTTTTTGTTGTCAACTTAAATCCTTTTGTATACAAACAGTCATCAGCCTTTTCTCCAATCGTATTTTTCACCTTTTGACAAATCAAGCGTCCGCCCGTTGATTGACACGCATGCGTTATCTTCCCAAACGATTTCCGCTGTTTGTTGGTGGTAGGCATTATAAAATAAGTTCCTTTTCATCGCCGCTCACGGAATAGACTTTCACCGAAAAATCAACAGTCGCACCGGGCTCTGTTCTGTACGCCTTCAAATTGTATTTTCCGTCGGGTGACGAAGAAGAGGTCAGCAAAACTTCGGCGTTGTTTTTTTGCGATGTGCCGATATGAAATACAGGAATCAGGCAAAAGCAAATCAACAAAGCGAGCAACAAAACAGTCAGCGTAACCGAGCCGATTATAATTACTTTTTTCATAGAAATTTTTCCTTAGCCGATAAGCCCGATAACGAAAATTGCGATTATCATTACAGGCAGCACAAACCTAAAGACCCATTTCATCCAGGAAGCGACTTTTATACCCTTGCCGACATTGGCTTCCGCCTGATATTTTTCGAAGCCCAGCCCCAGCGTGTGACGCAGAAAAGCAGGTAAACCAGCGAGCCGAGCGGCAGCAGAATATTGCTGACAAGGAAATCTTCGCTGTCGAGAATATCCCTTCCGCC